>DATMFE010000178.1:0-24893 GCA_035556295.1 Ureibacillus sp. | reverse complement strand
CGAATTGCTATATTTGTGGATGGAACCCCATTTGTGCTGATTGCGCCTGCTGTGTTCATGCAATTCTTCCAATCGGCTGAAGATTATTATGCTCGTTTTGACATTGCAACCTCAATTCGTCTTTTGCGTATTTTTATGTTTATGATTTCGTTAATCGCGCCGGCTACCTATGTCGCCGTTACAACCTTCCACCAGGAAATGGTGCCAACCATGCTCATTGTAGCTATTGCGGCACAGAGGGAATCCGTTCCTTTTCCCGCATTTGTGGAAGCTGTGCTTATGGAAATAACCTTTGAAATCTTACGTGAAGCAGGGATACGATTACCTAAAGCTATTGGTTCAGCAGTATCCATTGTCGGGGCCCTTGTAATTGGTCAAGCAGCCGTTCAAGCAAGTATTGTTTCACCAGCAATGGTTATCATTGTATCAATCACAGCCATTGCTAGTTTTGCCACACCATCTTTTGATATGGCGATTTCAGCCCGTTTAATTCGTTTTTTGTTTATGATTGGTGCAGCAACATTTGGTTTCTATGGCATCATTTTGTGCCTTTTATTGATGGTTGTCCATCTATGCGGCTTACGATCATTTGGAGTACCCTATATGGCTCCATTTGCTCCCTTCATCCCCGTCAACAATGGAGATACTGTTGTGAGATTACCATGGTGGACACTGAGACAAAGACCGCGATTAATTACGGCTAACACGGTTCGAGAAGGGACAAATCAACACCCACGCCCTCCAGCATCTCGTGGTATGGTGAATCAGGATCTTGAAGAAGGTGACAACAATGAAGCGTAAAGGCCTTTTTCTTTTATTGATGATGACAATGACGCTCTTGCTCACAAGTTGTTGGAGCAAAAAAGAGTTAACGGACCTTGCTATTGTATCAGCCATGGGTATTGACGAAATAAAAGGTGGAAGATTTCATCTAACACTTCAAATTATCAATCCAGGAAATGTGGCAGGAGGTATGCAAGGAGGTGGAGGCGGTCAAAGCCCTCCTGTTACCATTTATTCTGCTTCAGGGGATAATATAGTGGAAGCAAGTAGACGGGCTTCAGGAAGAATCTCTCGACGATTGTATTATGCTCATACAAACTTAGTCGTAGTTGGAGAAAAATTGGCCAGAAAAGAAGGGGTCAGTACATTACTCGATGCTTTAGATCGGGACCCAGAATTCCGAAATACTTCCACTCTTGTGATTGCGAAAAACTCGACTGCAGCTGACCTTGTTAAAACGTTAACGCCAGTTGATAAGATTCCAGCGAATAAAGTGCTAAAAACCTTAGAATTTACGGAAAGAAAATGGGGAGAGAACGTAAAAACATCACTCCAAGAAGTGATGAAAAGCATTGAATCCCCTGGAAGAGGAGCCGTCGTATCAGGATTTCGTCTCGTTGGTAATCCCCAGCAAGCACAAAAGTTAGATAACCTTCAGGAGAGTGCACCCGCGGCAACTCTTCGAGCTTCCGGAATTGCCGTCTTAAAACAGGGAAAGCTAGTGGATTGGCTGTATGGAAAACCAGCAAGAGGAACGGTATGGATTCTCAATAAAATCCAAGGAACGAATATTAATATTGATTGGGCAGGAAAGAAAGAAGCTATTGCTTATCAAACCGTACGACAAAAAACAAGTGTATCTGCCCACGTGAAGAATGGGAAACCTCATATTTCTGTTCATACACGTGTTGAAGGAGATATCGGTGACATGGAGGTACCTGTTGATATCACCAATCCGAAGGTTATTACAAAAATCGAACAATCCGTGAGGAAAGAAATTAAAAAAGAGCTAAGGGTAGCTATTAAACGTGCACAAAAAAACAAAACGGATATTTTGGGATTTGGCGAAGTAGTTCACCGTACTAGACCAAATCAATTTAAAAAATTAAAAACAGAATGGAACGATGTCTACTTTCCAAAGTTAGATGTAGATGTCACAGTGGAAGCCTATGTACGTCGAGCTGGCTTACGAAATAAATCGTTTCTTTCAGGAGTAAAAGACAATCAAAAGTAAGGAAAAGGAGGTGCCAGTTAAATGGAAAAAGCAAAAATTAGTGCTAGTCAGCTCTTTATTTTAATGGTCCTGTTTGAACTTGGGAGTGCTTTACTGGTACCTCTCGCCATCAGAGCTAAACAGGATGCCTGGCTTGCGATTCTGATCGGCATGTTAGGAAGTTTTGTTTTATTTTTAGTTTATCATAAACTTTATACCTATTATCCTGACCTTTTGCCTACAGAATATATGCAAAAAATCTTAGGGAAAGTGATAGGTACTTTGCTTGCCTTTATTTACATTCTTTACTTTATGTATGATGCCTCAAGAGTTCTACGTGATTTTGGTGAAATGTTGTTAACTTTTGCCTATCCCGACACGCCTTTATTCATCGCAAATGCATTATTAATGCTTATCATTATTTACACCATTAGAAAAGGAGTTGAGGTCATAGCTCGATCCGGAGAACTGCTTTTTATTTTTATGTATGTCCTTGCGGTTGCTGGGTTTACATTAATTATATCTTCTGGCTTAATTGATTTTAAAAATTTACAACCTGTTTTGGAAGAAGGGTTACTACCATCGGTGAAGATTGCATTGTCTGAAACGTTATATTTTCCGTTTACAGAAGCTATTGTGTTTACCATGATTTTACCGTATTTAAATGATTCTAAGAAAGCAAAAGTGACTATGTTATGCGCAACGGGACTAAGTGGAATTAATTTGGTTATTACGATGCTCATTAATATTAGCGTACTTGGTGTTAATCTAACTGCACGTTCCCAATTTCCACTTCTTAGTACAGTGGAGAGCATTCAAGTAGCTGATTTTTTAGAAAGACTTGATGTATTTTTTATGCTTGCTATGGTGATTGGAATTTTTTTTAAGGTTACCATATTATTTTATGCAGCCACCATAGGAACAGCTAACTTATTTAAAATTAAGTCACCTTCAATGTTAGCGTATCCTTTAGGTATTGTTATTCTATTTATATCTGTCACAATCGCGAGTAATTTCCAAGAACATCTCCATGAAGGATTGTATATAGCCAAGTTTATTCTGCATATTCCTCTATTCACAATAATTCCTCCTATCCTTCTGTTTATAGCTTTCTTACAAAAAAGGAAGAGTCATGGGGGCAAACATGTTTGACTAGCTAGTTTTCATATAGAATATTGTCTTTATAGCGACATTTCCCAATAAGGTAATTACCCGTAGAAAAGTTCCCTTTACACTAGAGTTATCTTTAGAAAAATCTCATTTCTACTACATAAAGTTCAGAAGATTGTAAGTAATGGAAGGTTAAATACCGATTCAGAAAATAAGAAGGACGCTTTAACAAAATCAAAAAGGAGGTCTCAATTGAATGGAAAAAGCTAAGATTAGTTCTAGTCAGCTCTTTATCTTAATGGTTCTGTTTGAGCTTGGAAGTGCTTTACTGGTACCTCTTGCGATAGATGCAAAACAAGATGCTTGGCTTGCGATTCTGCTTGGAATGATATTTAGCTTCGTTCTATTGTTAGTCTACCACAAGCTTTATACATATTATCCTGACCTTTTGCCTACAGAATATATGCAAAAAATCTTAGGGAAAGTCATAGGAACCACGCTGGCTTTTTTTTACATTCTTTACTTTATGTATGATGCCTCAAGAGTTCTACGTGATTTTGGTGAAATGTTGTTAACCTTTGCCTATCCTGATACGCCTTTATTCATCGCAAATGCATTATTAATGCTTGTCATTATTTACACCATTAGAAAAGGAATTGAGGTCATAGCTCGATCCGGAGAACTGCTTTTTATTTTTATGTATGTCCTTGCAGTTGCTGGTTTTATATTAATTATATCTTCTGGATTAATCGAGATTAAAAATTTACAACCTATTTTGGAAGAAGGGTTATTTCCTGTCATAAAAGTGGTATTTACTCAAACTTTGTATTTTCCGTTTACAGAAGTCATTGTTTTCACCATGATTTTACCGTATTTAAATAATCCTAAGAAGGCAAAGGTGACCATGCTATGTGCAACTGGATTAAGTGGAATCAATTTAATTATTACAATGCTCATTAATGTTTGTGTATTAGGAGTTGACTTAACTGCACGTTCACAGTATCCACTTCTTAGCACAGTGGAGAGCATCCAAGTAGCTAATTTTTTAGAACGGCTTGATGTATTTTTTATGCTTGCTTCAATTATCACTATCTTCTTTAAAATCTGCTTATTATTTTATGCAGCTGTTATAGGTACAGCAAATTTATTCAAGATTAAATCACCTTCAAGGTTATCGTATCCTTTGGGGCTAATCATTCTCTTTTTGTCTATTACCATTGCGAGTAATGTTCAAGAACATAACCACGAAGGACTGAAGGTGGCAATGTTCACTATACACATTCCTCTTCTTGGGATTATTCCTCCTTTGCTTCTTCTTGTAGCTTTCTTTAAAAACAGGAAGAAGCATGAGGAAAACACATTTAACTAGCTAATTTTAATATGTAATATTGTCATTCTTGTTAGGCTCCCTAGTAAAGTTCTTACCCATAGCAAGAATACTTTTAGACTAGAATTAACCTTATAGTAAATCTACTATCTATTACCTAACGTTCAAAAAATCGGAAGTGGTGAAGACAGTAAAGAATAATTCAAAAAAAGTGAAATATTTTCCTGAATATAGTTGAAAAGGAAGGCGGATTGAATGGAAAGAGCCAAAATCAGTGCCAGTCAGCTTTTTATCTTAATGGTTTTGTTTGAGCTGGGTACTACTTTATTGTTACCTATTGCCATGGACGCAAAACAGGACTCTTGGCTTGCGATTCTGCTTGGAACAGTATTCAGTTTTGTTCTGTTTCTAGTCTATAATAAGCTTTACTCGTACTATCCAGATATTTTACCTACAGAGTACATGCAAAAAATCTTAGGTAAAGCCATAGGAAGCGTACTGGCCTTTCTTTATATCTTTTATTTTATCTATAATGTAGCAAGGGTTCTACGTGATATCGGCGAGATGCTGTTAACCTTTGCCTATCCCGATACCCCTTTGTTTATTGCGAATGCTTTATTGATTCTTGTTATTATTTATACAGTTCGCAAAGGTATCGAAGTAATAGCCCGATCAGGAGAAATCTTTTTTATCATCATGTATATCCTAGCCATCACTGGCTTTATTCTGATTGTATGTTCGGGATTAATCGATATTACGAACTTACAACCAGTACTTGAAGAAGGGATATTCCCACCCTTGAAAGTTGTTTTTACTCAAATCTTATATTTTCCTTTTAGTGAAGCGATTGTGTTTACAATGATTTTACCGTATTTAAAAAACCCAAAGAAAGCCAAAGTGACCATGTTATGTGCATCAGGATTAGCTGGTATCAACCTGACTATTGCGATGCTTATTAACATTAGTGTACTTGGGGTTGATTTGACTACACGTTCACAATTCCCCCTTCTAAGTACCATACAAAGTATCCAGGTAGCTGACTTTTTGGAACGTCTTGATGTGTTTTTTATGATTGCTTTAGTTACCGGTGGCTTCTTTAAGATAAGCGTGTTGCTTTATGCCGCTGTCATAGGGATGGCCAACTTATTTAAGATTAAATCATCTTCACAACTGTCGTATCCTATAGGACTCATCATTCTATTTATGTCCATGGTGATTTCTAGTAATTTCCAAGAACATCTCCGTGAAGGATTAGGGATAGAAATGTTTGTTTTGTATATTCCCTTCTCTGCTATTATTCCTCCTCTGCTTCTTCTTGTTGCTTTCTTGAAAAATAGAAGGGTACAGAGGGAATAAAAGGTTTCTTTACATTATCTCCTTCAAATATGAGGTGGTTCTTACAATCTGTTAACTCCCTATAAGACGAGGCTTATCAGGGGGAATTTAAACTATTTGAGGTGGTTTTCATGTATACCTGGTTGTATGATCATTTTATCAACACAATTCTATTTCCTCTTACTTGTATAGTGATGGTAGCTATCATGTTAAGCGCATATGCGTACTTTAAATTTAAAAAAATAAATAATTAATAGTCCCTAGGGCTTATTGATTTCGAATATGGATATTTCTCCTTTAAAACATGATTACTTATACAAAATATAGTCATCACTTATATTAATGATTTTAAAAAAGCCCGTAGCTATCAACAGGAGGTAATGGTCTAGTGGAAAAAGCAAAGATTAGTGGAAGTCAACTATTTACCTTAATCATATTGTTTGAATTCGGAAGCGCTTTTATCCTTCCTATTTCTATAGAAGCTAAACAAGATGCTTGGATTGCGATTCTCTTTGGAATGATAGGGGGGTTACTTTTATTTTTAGTCTACTATCAACTGTATCGTTACTATCCTGACTTATTACTTGTCGAATTCACACAAAAAATCATGGGGAAATGGATTGGTCGTCTTATTTCATTTCTTTATATTTTTTACTTTGCAAACATTGCTTCCAGAGTAATCCGAGATTTTGGAGACATGTTATTGACATTTGCCTATCCAGATACTCCTTTATTTATTGTAAATGCCTTACTGATAATTGTTGTTATCTATACCGTGAGCAAAGGAATCGAAGTCTTGGCAAGAGCGAGTCAACTTCTGTTTAGTCTGTTCTACCTATCTGCTATTTCTGGATTCATTCTTATTGTATGTGCCGGTATAATTGATTTTACAAATTTACAACCTGTATTAGAAGAAGGGATTTGGCTTCCTCTAAAAGTTGCTATGACTCAAAATATATATTTTCCATTTGGAGAAACGGTTGTATTTTTGATGATTTTACCGTACGTGAAAAATATGAGCAAAGGAATTGGATTAAGCGCTATTGGATTAACAGGTATCAATTTAATGATTACCATGATTATAAATGTCAGTGTATTGGGAGTAAGTCTCACTGCTCGCTCACAGTTTCCTCTTCTAAGTACAGTAGAAAGTATTCAGGTAGCTGATTTTTTAGAGCGTCTTGACGTGTTTTTCATGCTTACAGCAGTTATTGGGGGATTTTTTAAAATAAGTGTGTTTTTCTACGCTACTGTAATAGGTACAGCAAATTTATTTAAAATTAAATCTCCATCTAAGCTATGCTTTCCCTTAGGACTTGTTCTTCTACTTTATTCTCTAAGCTTAGCAAATAATTATGAAGAACTTTTACAAGAAGCGCTTAAAATACTTCCATTTTCTTTAAATATATATTTTCAAGTCATACTTCCTCTTTTGCTCCTTACTGTAGCTTTCTTTAAAAATAGAGCAAAGCTTAAGAAATCTGATGTCACCCTACATCAACTCTAGGTTTAAAGAATAGAAAGTAAGAAATATAAAATAAACTAAGGAACTAGCAGCCTGATTTTTTCTCTTTTTAAGCTGGTATGTTATACAAAGTTAGTTAACATAAACCGCTTTGAATTCATAAAAAAGAATCCATTAGTTGAAAAAAAACAAATAAGAAATATTATAGTGTTTATCTTCAATTAATAAAACGATTAACTTATAATACAATGTAAGAATTGTAGATACAGAACTATTTTAATCGAGGGGCGATCATAAGATGGAAAACTTTTATTTGTTCGTGATTACATGTATATTTCTAATTATTTTACCTGGTCCAGATACTGCTGTCATGACAAAAAATACTCTTACTGTTGGGAAACGGGGAGGTTTTAAAACAATGATTGGGATTTGTTGCGCATTATATATTCATACATTAACTGCTATTGTAGGGCTTTCGGCTATTATTGCGAAATCAGCTCTGTTATTTTCTATCTTCAAATATATTGGTGCAGTGTACTTAATTTATTTAGGTATCAAGTCATTATGGACATTGAGAAATCAAGAAACAGCTGAAACAGTTGTCGAAAATAAGTATAAAAATAGATCTTCTTTTAAACAAGGTTTCCTCACCAATCTACTAAATCCAAAGATAGCTGTTTTTTTCTTAACCTTCCTACCACAGTTTGTGAATCCTGGAAGCCATACTTTTATGCCGTTTCTTATACTGGGAATAACTTATATTGTATTAACTGTCATGTGGTATTTATTCTATATCTATTTACTTAACCAGATTAGTGCTTTTATGAAGAAGCCTAAGATACAAAAGGTTATCGAGGGAATAACAGGGACTATATTAATAGGATTTGGTATAAAACTGGCTCTAGAGAAAGCTCATACTTAGGTAGTTGTAATTTCAACTATTAATAGGGGAGATAAAGTGTGTGCTCTATACACCTTTAATTACCATAATGACTGTGTTTTATGGCAACTAAAAATACATAATGCATTCTACTAAAAAAGTAACATATAGTGGTTTTTAAAATGGTGCAATAAGGTAATTAATATGATTTAAAAAAGTTGTTGTGAAAAACAATTTTTTTAAATCATATTTTTATTTCACCCAAAAATTCTCAATGAAAAGTGGGCTTTTTTTCAATGTAAACTGAGTATCATCATTTTTGAAAGTTGGTTTTTATTAGATATATTGATGCTGTTTTGACAAAAAGAGAGTAGATACACCAATCAATACCACACCTATGATGGCTGGAGTAGTATGACTAACTATAGAATACAACTGGCCACCAATAATTGGTCCAATAAATCGGGATAGAGATTGAATACTTTGAGCTCCTCCTAGTATATGACCTTGTCCGCTGTCACTAACAGATTTTGAAAGCATCCCATTAAATGATGGCCCAAAGATTGAATCACCAAGTCCGAAGAAAACCATCCCAACAATAAAGACGAGATAAAAGGCTGTAAGAGCTGAAATCGCAATAAGGATAAAACCAATAATTTGACTTATCATGCCTAATAGAGCAATTTTTTTATCCGTCAAAGATTTGAGTAGCCGTGGCATAATAATTGCTTGGGAAAAGATGTCCAGTACACCTATTATAGAAAATGTCAGACCAATAAATATAGGCTGCCATGCAAATGTATCTATTGAAAACTGAGAAAAGATAGCTTGTAATGATCCATTAGGAATCCAAGTTAGAAATCCAGCAATTAGCAACCATTTAACAGATTTAAAGGAAAAAACCTTTGATAATTGTATAAATGGATTAAGATGTCTAACGGAGATACAGGAAGAGCGTCTGGACTTCTCAAGACTCTCAGGCATAAAAAAATAGCCATATATGGCATTAAGTAATGTAATAACCGTACCAGCATACATAGGAACACTGTTTCCGAAAGTTGCCAGTACACCTCCAATTATAGGGCCCAGAGCAGTGCCCATCCCAACAACAGCATTAATCCAACCAAAGTACTTAGTGCGTTCATTTGAAGGTGTGATATCTGCAAAGTAAGCAAAAATTGCTGAAACTTCACCACCTGTCAAACCTTCAATGAGACGACCAATGAAGAGAATCCAAAGTGCTCCTCCAAGTCCAAAGATAAAATAACCAAAGGCAGAGCCGATTAGACTAACAATTAATATTGGACGTCGACCATATGTGTCGCTTAACGCACCTAAGACTGGTGCAGCCAAGAAGACAGAAAGAGCGTATATAGAGGTAAGTAATGTCACGGCATTAGCCTGACTGCTGGGACTACTAGTATAAGTCTTTACTAAAAAAGGTAAAACGGGGCTAACTATAGTCAATCCAAGACCCGTTAAGAAGACAGTGATAAGCCCAAACGTTAGGGCATGTTTATTTATTGAAGTATCCATGATAGTTCTCCTTTAAGGTTATTGTTTCCTAAGAAACAAATATAAGTTTACCCCTTTATTGTTTCCTTGTCAACAATAAAACAATATAAAAAAACACCACTTATTCAGTGATATTTTTCAGATGATGTCTATATCGGCCAATGAAACGAAAAATAGTGTCAAATTCTTCATCGGTCATGTGCTTAAATACTTCTTCATCACGTTGAAGAAAAGATTGGTGTAATTCTTTATGGATATCATTTATTTTTTGTCCATGGGTTGTTAGTCGAAAATATATTTCCTTTTTATTTTCAACACTTTGATAACTCTCAATAATATTTTTAGCCATTAGCTTCTTGGTAAGCTTGCTTATAGCACCTCGAGTCATGTAGCTTGCAGCTGCAAGTTTTGTTACATTTGCATTTGGGATTAGAGCAATATTTTCGATTAATTCTATTTCACTCAACTTATAGTCCTTTAAAGCTAATTCTACTTCCGGTTTATTACGCCAGATTATCTCATTACATAAATCCATAAGTTCACTCATTAACTGCTGTCTTTTATCCATAATAACTCCTCCCTAATTTGTATACAGTATAACGAGTTTTTGTTTCTTTCACAACAAAACATGCCCAAGCCCTATAGTATTCATTGAGAATACGTAACGAATATTATTATTAATGAGAAGTGAAACTATGTATTTATCGTCAGTTAGAGTAAATACTTAAATCAATTATTTTTATAAAATACTTTACGATCTACTTAACATATTGAATTTTTTGGGAGGTGAGAAGAACAGGTCTAAGAATTATAATTCTTTAGATTTGTTACCTTTACTTTTGTTTGAATATATACATATCCTAATCAATATTATCAATTATTTTTAGGATGAATTTTTCGGCTTATTTCCCGTTTGTATAAATTAACTCTATGTCAAAACCAACTTTATTGTACGCGAAATGAATAATAAATTACTTGATTTATCTTCATGTTATAAATATAATATAACTTAAGTACGCGAAAGGAGTACATAAAACTTAGAAGTATAATTTTCTATTTTTCTTTGATTATATTCAATGTATTTCCTCTCTACAAAAGAAAGAGATACAATACAATGAAGTTACATCTTGAAATAGAGCCTGAATTCTTTAAATTTCTAGAGAATATATGTAAAGAGATTTTAATTAACATCTTTTGAAAACGGTATCATTTTATTTTAAAGAATAAACATGATGAAACAATTAAGTATTTCCAAAAATACACACATGTCTACAGTTATTACTACCTCATGTTTGAACAAAGGATAAGGCATGCATGGAGGAAGGAAGAAAAAATACATCAGGCTATCATTACACATTCGAGAAACATGAACAAGAGAAGTGAGCGTTTCTAAATTGGTATGCATGTTGGACAAAAAACTGGATTCCAAGAAGGTTAGGGGAATACTGAATGCTTCCTTCCCTTAAATATTTCATTCCGAAATATTTAAGGGAAGAAAGCCAAAAAAATAAGTATATTTTTTACAGTAAATTATGAAAACGCTTTATTTGAGGAGGAACTACTATGAAAAACGTACGATTACCATCTATGTTAGAGATTATTTGCACATTGGGATTATTTTTAGGCATTGTCTTTTCTTTTACTGTAACTTTTGACTTACCTATACAGCTAGCATTGTTTATTTCATGGTTCCTTGTCATTTTACTTGGATTACGTTTGGGACACCGATACCAAGAATTACAAGGAGCTATTACCAGTGGCATCTCGAATGGTCTTGAAGCTATATTGATTCTCGTTTCGGTCGGTGCTCTTATTGGGACTTGGATTGCAGGAGGAGTTGTACCAACACTTATTTATTATGGGTTAGAGTTTATCCATCCAAGTATTTTTTTATTAGCTACACTCGTCATTTGCTCACTTACCTCTTTAGCTACAGGCACATCATGGGGAACTGTTGGAACTGCTGGAATTGCTATGATAGCAATCGGAGAGGGACTTGGTATTCCTCTTCCACTTGTAGCTGGTGCTGTTCTTTCTGGTGCATATTTTGGAGATAAGTTATCTCCACTATCTGACAGTACGGTGCTTGCAGCATCAATGTCTAAAGTGGATGTTATTGCACACGTACGTGCCATGTTATATTTAGATATTCCTGCATACGTTATCACGGCTATTCTTTTTACTGTCACAGGGTTTATGTATGGAGGTAAAAATACAGACTTAGAAAAAGTAGAGTTTCTAAAGACTTCATTACTTAAAACCTTTGATATTCATGTTTGGATGCTGATACCTGCCGTATTTGTAATTCTTATGCTGGCATTAAAAAAACCCTCTATGCCTACGATTGTTATGGGGGCCTTCCTTGGAGTGATTTGGGCTTTTGTGTTCCAAGGCATGAATATTGCTGATGCTCTTGGTACTGCTTATGAAGGTTTCTCAATTAATACTGGGATCGACTTCATAGATACTCTTCTAAACCGGGGAGGAATCGAAGGAATGCTGGGGTCAGTGGTCGTAATTATTTTTGGGTTAGGATTTGGAGGATTGTTGGAGCATTTAGGAGTATTAAAAGTAATTGTTTCTAAGTTTCAACATCGCCTAACATCAGCAGGGAACGTGACCTTATCTACTTTAATCGTTGCTTTTTTAGCAAATGTATTTGGTTGTGCTATGTACGTTTCATTAATTTTAACTCCTAAAATTATGGCAGAAAGCTATGATAAATTACACATTGACCGAAGAGTATTGGCTCGAAATTCTGAAGTGGGTGGGACATTAACATCTGGGATGATTCCCTGGTCTGATAATGGAATTTTTATGGCGGGAATTTTAGGTATCTCTACCTTCTCTTACGTTCCATTCATGTGGTTAAGCTTTGTTTCCATCGCACTTGCTATTATTTATGGCTATACAGGGAAATTTATTTGGTATATTAAAGGTAATAGTTCTGATACTAAAAAAATTTCTTAGAAATCTAGAAATTTTGTTCCCTTTGAGGCGCTAGTTTCATAAGCTATCGTCAATAGTCTATCAAATATTCTTTTAATTGTAGGTGAAATTAATACGTAAGCTGTTCGGAGAATTCCATAAAGATTTATCTAAAATTAAATATAATTTTTTATTTATATGGGATTTCACATCTGAACCAATAAATTTATATTTAGAAGACACTCAATAGAGGGTGTCTTTTTTGTCGGTATGTGAAAAATTAATTTATAGTAATTTTATAGAGCATCATAATAAGTTTACCTTTTAGTTTTAACGCACATGTCGTTTTTGAAGAACAGACGAACTTTTTTACACCTTTTTTGGAAATTTATCCTCATAATGGTAAATGGATTATTTAACTACTTCAATATTTTTACATTAAAGGACAATTATAGTTAATTTTACTTCTTAAAGTAACATTTTTAGTTGTATTTATCATACTTTGTTCCTAATTAGTGCCTAGTTCCTTCTTCTTTTTGCCCCTTCATCAAAATCAACTGTTTAACTCTTTCTGAACGATGGAGTTAGTATAGTTTCATGGACACCATTTAATTAAGTCTTTACAATGACTTTTGAGAGGATGTGTCCGAAATGGAACGTAAACGTGCAGGCAAAATATACAATGATGAGTTTAAGAAAACGATTGTGGATTTATATCATGCAGGAAACTCGGTTAAAGATTTAAGCAGCGAATATGGCGTATCAGAAGTAACAATCTATAAGGGGGTGAAGGCATTTACACCTGTCAGCTCAAGGGAGAACGATTTTTAGGTGGAAGAAAATTAAAATAAAATCTATTTATTTTTTGCACTCCTTTTGTATTTACGAAAAATTAAAGTATGATAACCGATTTACTCATGCTTGTGTTTATGCTGGAGGTACCATAGCTAATTTGGCGTCTATCCTTCTTGTGTATGGTTTAATTATGTTGGGTGTTTTCTCAAAGAATCTCTTTTCTTACCAATTTGTTTATTTCTCTATTTATTATATTGTTTTCTCGCTCTTACCCTTTGAATATTCAGAAACGAGTTTAAGTGATGGGCGAGCTATCTATGATGCATTGAGATATGGAAAGATAACGTGTAATCCGGATTAACAAAGGAAAGAAAAATGGCTAATTAAAACTGTACGTCCACAATGTGTATTAACGCGGCAACGGTACTGAAATAGATACTGATTAGTAATCAAGTCGTACTTCTTTAAATACTATGATGTAGCTACTGCAGTAAACTTACCTGTCTACTCAAAAAACAACAAGGAGCTCTTACTGCAGTAAGTAAGGCATAGATGATTATATAGGAGGGGCTGTTTTTTTATATGCTGAGGGTTGTCCTAATGGTTTATCTTTTTCCTGAAACAGTCGAGAAATGAGAAGGTATCTTTTTATATACGAGAAAAGCTCTGATCAGGAAAAAAATAACAGGATTAATGAGTCTTAGTGAGGGGTAAAGTTAACTAAATAATTTAAAAGGAGGGAAGTAGTAATGGAGATTCTATGGATGCTAATTGTAGGTGGAATTATCGGGTGGCTCGCCAGTTTAATTACGGGACGCGACGTTCCTGGAGGTATTATTGGTAATATTATCGCTGGCTTTATTGGTTCTTGGTTAGGCGGCCTTATCTTAGGAAGTTGGGGGCCAGTCATTGGCGGTTTTGCAATCATTCCAGCAATTATTGGATCAATCATTTTAGTATTAATTGTAAGCTTTCTTTTAAGAAAAATGGGTCAAAAAAAGAATCATGGTCATCATGTATAAAAATTGAAAAAACTTAAATTGGAGTGACTAAAAATGAGAGAAGAAAATAATTCTATGCTATATGATTTTGTTGAAGGTAATCAATTTGAACTAGATTCTTATCTTACTTATTTATTCGATCAAATTAATGATAACCGCGAAATTCTGTCAGAAGATTAATGAGATTACAGATATTTTATTATAAAGAAACAGACAAAAAAACAATAAATCAGAATATAGTATAAGCGACCCTAGTAACTTTGTTTACAGTATATAGGGTCGCTTATTATTATGGAAAATATTCAAAAAGAAAGTGCAGATATGCTTCATTACTGCAGTAGATCAGGCGTAAATGGCCCTAGAATCTGCGCTTTTTTATAGGTTGGGGATTAGCTTCCTCACTTAAACTGAAGTATCTATTACTCAACCTCATTGAACATAAACAAAAGGCCCCTTTAAATTCTGAAGGGCCTGGTTATCATATATTTATATTTTATATACTCTTACTCATGCCACATTCTCTACATTCATGTAAGAAAACGCCACCTTTTACGGAGCTTTTGAAGTAAGCTGAGTTACAGTGATCGCAACGGCCACTAACCTTATTCGGAAATTCCACATAGTCATACACTTTATCAAGATCGATTTCTTGCTCTTTTATTTCTTCCAGGTTGATCACTCTTTTCTATTTGACTTTTATTAGACTAACACAATTAGACCTATATAAAAGGTGTATGTTAAAATTACTTTGTTTTTTCCATAACAGTTCGTCGTTATTAAAATATCATTCACTTCTATGAGACCTGTCTAAATAAAATGTACGCGAAATGAATAATAATTTTCTTGATTTATCTGTCGTATATAAATATAATGTAACTGAAGTACGCAAAAAGAGAACATGAAATTAAAAATATACTTTTCGTTATTATCATTTTTTTGATTCCATTCATTACCTATATACAAGAAACGCATGTTTATTATAATGAGATTACAGTATGAAGAGGCTGAAGGGGATACCCCAACTTAATGCTGTAGTTTCGATAATAAGTTACACATGAAATAAATCCTAAATTCCTTTAGCTTTCGGAGAAGATATATGTAGTTACTACGATTGAATTTTTTTGAAAGCGATATCATTTCATTCGAAGAAAAACATTTTAAGAGATTTAATTATTTTAACAAGTTATAGAGATATCTAGTGTTATTGCTATCTTATCTCTAGACACTAGATAAAGAAGAAGATATTTCTTTATCTGAAATGAAGGAATAATAGATTAGGATATATTGTCTAACATTCATATAAATCTAGAAGTGACCATTACTGCATTTATATGAATGTTAGACAATAAACAGGATTTCAGAAAGGTTAAAAGGATAATAGAAAATCTCTTTATAAACGATACTATATGCTCAGGTATATAAGTGGAGCCGAAAAAGTGTATTTTTACAATGAAGATTTTGAAAACGCTTTACTGAAGGGGGGGGAGTTAATTTCAAATCATATGATTACCATTTATTTTAAAGATTATTCACACATTGGACTTATTTTTAATTATTGTCTTTTTTATAGACGCTAGCCTAAGCATAGGCTCTCTTTAAGTGTTTTAATGAACCGCAAATTGAAAGGGGTTACAACTATGAAGAAATTGGGATTAGCTACACAAATATTTATTGGACTTGCGTTCGGTATTGCTATAGGCGCTATTTTTTATGGAAATAATACAGCAATGGCGATTCTTCAACCTTTAGGAGATATTTTTCTTCACCTAATCAAAATGATTGTTATTCCTATCGTTGTATCCGCACTCGTCGTATCTATAGCTGGTGTAGGTGACATTAAAAAGTTAGGAAGACTAGGTGGAAAAACCATTCTTTATTTTGAAATTGTTACTACAATTGCATTAGCAGTGGGCTTATTAGCTGCGAATTTATTCCATCCAGGTAGTGGTATAGATATGGGGAACCTTGAGAAAGGTGATATATCCAAATATGAAGAAACATCTAAAACAACTGAGAGTGCAGGTGTAGCAGCTCAAATCGTTCATATTATCCCAACTAATATATTCCAATCATTGACTGAAGGGAATTTATTAGCGATTATCTTTTTCTCAGTCTTATTTGGTCTAGGAGTTGCAGCAATTGGAGAAAAAGGCAAACCAGTTTTAAACTTTTTTGAAGGCGTACTAGAATCTATGTTTTGGATGACAAACTTAGTTATGAAATTTGCTCCATTTGGCGTATTTGCTTTAATTGGTTTGAATGTCGCGAAGTTTGGAATCGGTTCATTAATTCCTTTAGGAAAGTTAGTACTCGTTATATATCTGACCATGATTTTCTTTGTTTTTGTAGTATTAGGTATTATTGCAAAAATGGCTGGAACTAATGTTTTAGTCCTTATAAAAATCTTAAAAGATGAGTTAATTTTAGCGTTTACAACCGCAAGCTCTGAAGCAGTATTGCCGAGGTTAATGACTAAAATGGAGAACTTTGGTTGTCCGAAAGCTGTCACATCATTTGTTATTCCGACAGGATATACCTTTAACCTTGATGGGTCATCCATTTACCAAGCCATTGCTGCCCTTTTCATTGCACAAATGTATGGGATTCATTTATCTTTCATAGAACAAATTACACTTTTACTTGTATTGATGTTGACTTCTAAGGGAATGGCAGGAGTTGCAGGAGCATCATTTGTTGTTGTATTAACAACACTGGGCTCAATGGGATTACCTCTAGAAGGTATGGCATTCATTGCTGGTATTGATCGTATTTTAGATATGCTTCGTACATCTGTCAACGTAGTAGGTAACGCATTAGCTGCTATTGTGATGTCTAAGTGGGAAGGCGGATTCGACAAAGAAAAAGCAAAGCATTATACAGATTCTATTAGAAAATCGGACGTAGCATAAAAAAATTTCTTTTTATGTAAAGAAGGAGATCAATGTTATGACAAATATAGAAATACCAGAAAAACAAAATATAAGAATTGAAAAAGATTTCCTAGGAACAAAAGAAGTTCCTACTTATGCTTATTATGGGATTCAAACTTTACGTGCAGTTGAAAACTTCCCAATAACAGGATATCAAATTCACCCAGAGCTTATTAAAGCATTAGGAATCGTTAAAAAGGCTGCTGCTCTTGCTAACATGGAAACAAAAAGGTTATATGATGGGTTGGGTAATGCAATTATTGAAGCAGCAGACGAAGTTATTGAAGGGAAAAGAAACAATCAATTTATTGTTGATCCAATACAGGGTGGTGCTGGGACCTCAATGAATATGAATGCAAATGAGGTTATTGCAAATAGAGCTTTAGAGTTACTTGGTCATAAGAAAGGTTCTTATTCCGATTTAAGCCCTAATAGTCATGTAAACATGTCACAATCAACAAACGACGTATTCCCAACTGCTATCCATATTGCAACGCTTAATCTGTTAGATAAGTTGCTGAAAACAATGAATTATATGCACGGTGTATTTCAGAAAAAGGCCGAACAATTTGATTCTATTATAAAAATGGGACGTACTCATCTACAGGATGCGGTTCCAATCCGTCTTGGTCAAGAATTTGAATCATATAGTCGTGTTCTTGAGCGCGATATGAAACGTATTAAGCAATCTTATGGACATTTATATGAGGTTAATATGGGAGCAACTGCAGTTGGAACGGGTTTAAATGCAGATCCACGTTATATCGAAAATGTTGTAAGATATCTAGCAAATATCAGTGGTTTACCACTTAAGAAGGCCAATCATCTTGTAGACGCGACTCAAAATACAGATGCTTATACAGAAGTCTCTGCTAGCTTAAAAGTGTGCATGATTAATATGTCTAAAATTGCGAATGATATCCGATTAATGGCGTCGGGGCCTCGTGCAGGATTAGCTGAACTTATATTACCAGCTCGTCAACCTGGTTCATCTATTATGCCTGGAAAGGTCAATCCTGTCATGCCTGAAATGATTAATCAAGTAGCTTTTCAAGTTATAGGTAATGATCATACAATTTGCCTGGCATCGGAAGCAGGTCAACTTGAACTAAATGTAATGGAGCCTGTTCTTGTATTTAACTTGCTTCAGTCAATCAGTATTATGAATAACGCATTCCACGTCTTCACAGACCATTGTCTAAGAGACATTGAAGCAAATGAGGGTCGTTTAAAAGAGTATGTAGAAAAAAGTGTAGGGATTATTACAGCCGTAAATCCACATATAGGATATGAAGTAGCAGCACGAATTGCTAGAGAGGCTATTTTAAATGGGAAGTCGGTACGGGAACTATGTTTGCAATATGACGTATTGACTGAGGAGGAGCTTGAGTTAATTTTAAATCCCTATGAAATGACGAATCCAGGTATATCTGGCAGCTCTCTTTTTGACAGAAATTAATTTTTAAAAGCGTGCTCCATATTAAGTTTATCGTATAAGCCACCTACTTTGGATATCCCTAGGTGGCTTATTTTCTATATAAACGTCTAAAAATACCAACTGCCATTCAAACCATGCTATTTTTTATAGTCCAAGTACCACCTAAATGCTTTTATACATCTATGGCGGAACAGGAACGAGCAATCATTTTACAGCGCCAACGAGAAGGAATAGCCGTTGCTAAGGCAAAAGGAAAACATCTAGGGCGTCCCATCATTGCTTTTCCTAAAGAATGGGATAGGTTATATAAAGAATGGAAGTCTGGAACAATTACGGCTGTCGCATTTATGAAGGAAATAGGCATGAAGAAAGCGACATTTTACAATAAGGTAAGGGCTTATGAGGAAAGGAAGTAACTATAATGAAGTAACTATAATAAGGAAATAAAAAGAATTCTAAGCTAAATTTATAGGAGATCAGCTCAGGATCCTATTTACATTTTTCTTTATATGAAATATTTTTAGAAAGTCTACAAATTTTAAAAATAGCAAGTATCTAACCAACGTTTTGGTATCACAGGATATTGCTTTCTCTTTTAGTTAGAGACTGTTATTAGAAACCTTATGTAAAAAGCCAATTCTTAGTAATTAAGAATTGGCTTTTTACTAGTATTTATACATTCAAAAACCACTGACAATCATCAGTGATTTTGAGATTACACGTAACAAATGAGAGCCGATGATTTATGTCAGTCATCGTAATTAGGGTATACCTTCAGAAATATAAAGTCAAATACTCTTATTTTAATTTGAGAGTGATGCATGAAAATAGGGCTGTTTTTAAGATCATATTTCTAAGCACCTTTGTTCATCAAATAGTTCGAAAGAGTCTCAAAGCAATTATCACGATAGAAATCATGTAAATCATCATTGTCTCGCATGAGCCATTGGATAAGAGAACCGTCAATTAATGCTCGAATCGTATAAGAGGCTTTATTAACATCTATATCAGAGAATATGCCCTCCTGTTGACCAAGTTGTATAATTTCACGTCCAATTGACCAGCAATTTTCGTAAAATTTTTCGTTTGTTTGACGAAATTTTTCGTTATGATTTGCTTGAGTTAAAAATTCTAGATATACTCGATAAAACTTTCGGTTATCTCTTGGACTAGCAAAAGCAGCGTAGACATAAGCTTGTAATTTCCCAGTTGCTGTTTCTTCTTGGCTAATCGCTGCGTGTTCGCGTATGTATATATTTTCAGTTATCTCCTCCAGTAGACTTCCCAAAATATCTTCTTTGTTTTTGAAGTAATAACTGGCTACTCCTTTACTGACATCAGCATAATCAGCAATATCCTGTAAAGTAACGTTATGAAACCCCTTTTCAGAAACAGCTTTAAAGGCAGCCTTTAATATTTGTTTACGGCGCTTTTCAGCTTTATTACCCATTTTAAACCACCATCCTTTTTCTAGATTTAATTATACCTAAAAAAAGGACCACAAAAAACAAACTTAAAATTCACAAAAATAATCTCAAGAAATTTATTCTGACTAGACAGAATAAATTTGACCGGTCAGAATAATTAAGTTAAACTATTTGATGAGAATATTCTCACCAGACGAAGGAGACAATAGCATTCATCATCTTAAGTTCTGTAACATCTCTGGAATCTGTTAGCAGGATATTGACAATTTCTCATATTGCAAAGAATAATTCACTCTAGTAGGGATTTTAGTCTTACGAATGTAGTTAGCACTAAAAGAAACAGTTTACTTTTCAACAAATTCACTAAGGAAAAGAGGATGATAGAAGTGACAACTGAAAAATTATTTACAAATATTAACTTAAAAACAGAAAATCATGTGGCTTATATTGCTCTGAATAACCCTCCGGTAAATGCCATAAGTGGAGCTACAGTAAAAGGGCTAGACGAATGTCTTAACTACGTAGCAGAAGAACAAGAAATAAAAGTTGTTGTACTTACAGGTGAAGGTAAGTTCTTCGCCGCAGGAGCCGATATTAAAGAGTTTGCACAGGCATTTGATAGTAAAGATAAAGGGAGAGATCTTTCTGTTAAAGCACAAGCAGTTTTCAATAAAATTGAAAATCTTAAAAAACCTGTAATTGCATCTATTAATGGGGCTTGCCTTGGTGGTGGATTAGAGTTGGTAATGAGTTGTCATATGCGTATTGCAGCAGATGAAGCAAAGCTTGGACAACCCGAGCTCAACTTAGGGTTAATTCCTGGATTTGGAGGTACACAACGGCTTCCACGTATATTAAATAAATCTCAAGCACTTGAACTAATCTTAATTGGAGAACCCATTAGTGGTAAAGAAGCAGAAGCAAAGGGTCTTGTGAATAAGTCAGTCCCTCTTTCTGATTTAATGAGTGAGGTAAAACTTTTTGCCGAGAAGATTGCTCTGAATAAAAGTCAACCTTCTATCTCAGCTACAATTGAAGCCATTAATAGAGGGATAGAAACAACCTTAGAAAAGGGATTAAGCCTTGAAGCAGATCTTTGGTCCGACTTATTTGTTACAAAAGATATAAAAGAGGGCGTCAATGCTTTTATGGAAAAGCGCAAGCCAGAATTTAAAAATGAATAATATTCAGTAAGAGTTTTATATGTCATACGAAATTAAAGCTTATAGATAAGAGAATGACTAACATTAATTCAGGTGGTGATTATATGGATGCCCAAGCTAGCGTAAAAGTAGATATACAAAATGGTGTGGGATGGATCAAATTGAATCGTCCACAAGCATTAAATTCACTAAATGTGGAGATGGTAGAGACTATTTCCACACAACTAAAAGAATGGCAGACTGACAATAAAATTGCATTGATTTGTATTCATGGCGAAGGAAGTAAAGGGTTTTGTGCTGGTGGTGATATGCGCAAACTATATGATTTAAAGAATACTGGTATTGAAAATTATGCTGAACGTTTCTTTTCCACCGAATATCAACTAGATTATAATATTCACCATTATCCAAAGCCTATCCTCGTTTATATGAATGGAATTGTTATGGGAGGAGGAGTAGGACTTTCTATAGGAGCATCACACCGTATCGTGACAGAAACAACAAAATGGGCAATGCCTGAAATGAATATTGGTTTTTTTCCTGATGTAGGAGCGAGCTATTTCTTGAATCGAATGCCAGGCCATGTGGGCCGTTATTTGGCTTTAACAGCTAACATTTTAAAAGCTGGTGATGTGTTCTATGTAGGAGCCGGAGACTATTACCTAGAGAGTACAAAATGGGATGGTGTAATAAAAGAAATCAATGAAACAAACTGGTATTTAGAATCAGCACATCAAAAATTAAATTTAATACTTGAAAAAAGTTGCATTACTCCAGAACCGTCCTCAAGTATTAAATTGTTACAGAAGAAAATTGATGAACATTTTCATTTTAATACTTTAGAAGAAATTATAGCGTCCCTTGAAGAATCAGCACATAAAGGGGATGAGTGGGCTCAAGCAACCGTAGATATCATTCTCTCTAAGTCGCCAACATCTTTAAAAGTAACTCTTTATCAACTCCAAGAGGGTAAGCTAAAGTCTTTAAAAGAATGTTTAGATATGGAAATGAACCTAGCAATGAATTTTATGAAATCTCATGATTTTTACGAAGGGATTCGCTCTGTACTTGTTGACAAAGATTATAATCCAAAGTGGGAGCCTATATCTTTTAACTCAGTAACAGAGGATAAAGTTACGTCTTTTTTTCAATCATAGCGTTTGCTCAGTTTAGTTTTCCAAACTCATAGAGAACGTGTATGTGTGAGTATTGAGTACTGTTAAAATCGGTATGAAATGAAAATAGGAAAACTTTGAGCCAAATATTATCATTCATTGAAAAGAAGATAAATTTAAAATGACTGCCGTTTATTCCGTTCTGACAGAGCATCTATTTGTAAAAAAGTTGTGAAAGAATTATCTATTGATTCACATACGCTATGTGGTTGGACAAGCAAATATGAAAAATATCGACAAAGTGCGTTTCTAGGATATGGAAGCGCACTTAATCATTCCATAATAAGAATGATTAAGCTCAAGTATGAGAATGAAGAACTTGGAAAAGAGCTTAATTTATCAAAAAACTCCAGGGTTTTATTGAAGAAAAACAATGTGGACAATGTCAACTCTTAAAAGAAGATAAACACAGATATACCATTAAGAAAAGCTATAGAATGCTAAATAACTCCCAATCAAGTTACTGTGAACATTTATAGAGGAACAGCTTTGAAGACTAAAGTGTTACGTACAGCAGTACAGGAGGTATTTAAGGAACATAAGAGGGGGAAGTAACCCTTAAGAATTACAAAGGTTATTGTGGAAAAGGTAAGCAGAACATACTGAAAAGTTGAGGAATTCTAAAATTGTTATCAAGAAAATCAGGACAGTTGGTTTACAAATAATTTGTACGCTTTCTGTTTTTATAGCTATATAGTCTATTTACCATAATGTCACTCTACAGAAGATGTACTTACTCAACGTAATTGACCCTTTTCCTATTCAATCATTCATTTTAAAGAAATAATTAATGTCATTAAAAATATTTGAATAGCAAGGTGATAGTATGAGAATTGGTTTTTTTGATTGGGGAATAGGCGGAATATCAATATTAAATGAAGTAATAAAACATTTTCCTACAGAAGATTTTCTGTATTATGCTGATACACAAAATATCCCTTATGGAACCAAAACGAAAGATGAAGTATACAAACATGTCCAAACTGCAGTAGAAAATATTCTTCAAGAAGAAATTAAAGCACTTGTTATTGCTTGTAATACAGCTACTGGTATCCATCTTAATGAATTAAAATCTACTTATAATATCCCTATTATCGGAATAGACTCTGCTGTAGATCCTGCTATTAAACTAAGTAGTTCGTTGGGTAAAAGAGTGCTTGTCTTTGGTACAGACTTAACCTTAAAAGAATTGAAATACAGAAAATTAGTTACCAAAATTGATAAGAAACTAATTGTTGACCTATTTCCTCTTCCAGAATTAGTGGAATTCTGTGAAGACTTAAACTTTAACTGGGATGAATTAAGTACGTATTTTAAAACAAAGCTAGAAGGGTTTGATCTAAATCAATATGGTACGGTTGCATTAGAATGTACTCATTTTCCTTATTATGAGCCTATATTAAGGGAATTTCTTCCCTCTCATATTCATCTTATTAGTGGTAGCAAGGGTACTGTAAAAAAGTTGTCTAATCTCCTTAAAAAAAAAGAATTACTAAGTGACAGTGGGAATAATGATATTTTGTTTCAATGCTCTAGTGTGGAGAACAACTATATGATGAAGATGGAAGGTGCATTAAATATACTGAAAAATGAATTAAATAAATCCAAAAGAGACTTGGAATCACCTTAAATAAAAGTGCTTTCAAGTCTCTTTTGGGAACAAATAGAAATAAAACAAGTTTAGCTGCCTTTTTAATACTAGTCTCCGTTTTCTAGTCAATTTAAAAAACATTCTATCTTTAATTTACGTGGGCAACTTAAGGTAGGACCATGTAAATCAAAACATAATATCGAGATAATAAGGTTTATTCACTTATAGTATCTAAGGATAACACTGTAATAAGTATATAAATTGTAAAAAGCAATACTAATGATAACTTTATAGAATATGTAAATAATAAAGCATGTTCGTTATAAATACTTTATTATTTACATACCTTTTAGAAAAACTTCTTATTTGTCGTCATTCAGAGTAACTATTGAAACTTTATTTTTTAGAAGTTAGTTTATCCATTTACTGTCCATTGTAAAGTAAGTTTACTTTGTGTTTTTAATTAAATTCATTTTATAAAAAATACATCAACATTAAGTGCTCATATAATTTATGTTTAGTTAACATGAATATATCAATTTCTTAAAAGAGAAGTAGAACATAGATTAGTACAGGATATGAAGGGAAAATTGCTATTTGTTGTAAACGATTGTAATTAATAAGATCATAATCTTTAAAAGTTATTTTTTATCTAGTTGAAGATATATGAAAAATATCTGAAAGGAAATAGGCATGTAATTATGCATATTATTCTATATCTCACTTTATCTATCAACCTTGCATAAAAAGAGAGCAAAAGGGAATACTGTTTGCAAAGGAGAAAAGATAAAGGGGTTGACGTTTTATGGAAAATAAT
>DATMFE010000177.1:0-2779 GCA_035556295.1 Ureibacillus sp. | reverse complement strand
AGTTCTTTATCAAATAGTTACTTATATTAATTTTGAATTAAGCTAAAAAATGGTTGCAAATTGCAAGTAATGAAGTTAATATTTGTAAATATAGATCGATCATTTATTTCGATGAAAACGATAAACATGGAAAGAGTAATTAGAAGAGGGAGCTTGCCTATGTCCAAAATAAAGAATAATGACTCCCAAGTGATTGTAATTGTTGCTCTACTAACAGCAATCAGTCTATTTGGAGATTCAATGTTGTACATTGCTTTACCGATCTTTTGGGAGGAAGCGGGACTTAACTCTATTTGGCAGGTGGGTGTTCTTCTATCAGTCAATCGTTTTATACGATTACCTTTCAATCCATTGATTGGTTGGCTATATCATAAAATCTCCCTTAAAACCGGATTCATCATCGCAATTAGTTTAGGCAGTTTAACGACTTTAGGTTATGGATTATTTAATGGATTTCTAGCTTGGGTTATTTTACGAGGAATTTGGGGAATTGCATGGTCTTTCTTTCGAATTGGTGGTTTATCCGTTATCGCTCTTCATGCTGAAGAAAACAATAGGGGAAAATCAATGGGGCTGTATAACGGTATTTACCGTTTAGGTAGTTTAGTAGGGATGCTTGCGGGGGGCATTCTAGTACCGATTATTGGTCTAGATATCGTTTCAGTCATATTTGGTTGTATGACTTTATGTGGTCTTCCTTTCATTTTCATTTATATGAAAAATACATCCTCAGAGAACAAGAGTATTTCTGAAAATGCTGCCGTAAAAATGAAGTTACTAGATTATATTTCTAAAAGAAATTTGGCTATTATCATTACAGGATTTTGCGTGACACTACTGATTCAAGGAGTCCTCACATCGACACTAAGTTCTGTTCTTGAATATCATCATGGTGAACAAATCGAGTTATTCGGAATGATCGTAAACGTTACCTTTATATCTGGCCTTATTTTATCTGTTAGATGGGTTTGGGAGCCTTTTTTAGGAGAGCGCTTTGGACATTGGTCTGATGGACAAAGGGGAAGGATACCGTTATTGTTAATGACTTTAATCATCTCTTGTATTACTTTTGGTCTGTTATCAAGCAATCTTCCAATCGTTCTATTTATTTTGATCATATTAATTGTATTAATAGGAGCGACTGCACTAACAACGATTGTTGATGCAATTGCGATAGATGCATCAAAAACGACTAATGTAGTGTCATTTCTTACAACGTATTCGATCGTTCAGGACTTAGGAGCTGCAATTGGACCGTTTATAAGTTTTATCTTACTAGGCTTAAATAATGGGATATTATTCATTTATATTGGAGGAGCTGGGATTTTACTTGGTTTAGTTTTCTTATGGTTACCGTCCTACTTGAGAGAACGTCAGGAAAGAGGGTATCTAAACATTTAAAAGATAATTTAAAATAACTTGCATTTTACAAGTAATTAAAGTGTATAATATTACTGAGGTGGAAAGATGGAAAATAAACGCGAAATCTTTCATGTACTAACAAGAAGATTCGGATTACTAAATAAAAATTGTTGCTCAGTTGGAGGGTTTGATATCTCAACAGTTCAAAGTCACATACTATATGAAATTGATAAACATAATACTCCTTCTATGCTGCAGATTGCTGAAAAGTTGGCAATGGATATAACAACGTTCAGCAGACAAATTCAAACATTGGTAAAAATGGAACTAGTGAAGAAAACACCTTCGTCACAAGACAAAAGGGTTACGTTATTAAGTCTTACGACACAAGGGAAATTCGTGGTAACTAATATCGATCATTCTATGAATGCCTATCTAGAAGAGGTATTTTCCCATTTGAACGATTTTGAAAAAGAAACAGTCATCCGTTCCCTTCAGTTGTTAAATGAAGCAATGTCAAAATCATCAGTTTGTTGCACACCGTTATATTAAGCAAGAGCAATCTTGCTTTTATTTATAAACAATACTTGCATTTTACAAGTAAATAAAACTAATGGAGGTTTTGTAATATGGAAAGTAAATTCGAGATTCTCGGCCAACCAAATTGTTGTGGGGCAAAAACGGAAGAAGCTAAAAGCTTGAAAAGTGATTTAAATGAACTACCGATTGCAGTTATTGGTGCAGGTCCAGTAGGCTTAGCTGCAGCAGCGCACTTAGTAGAGCGAGGGCAAAAATTTATACTTTTAGAAGCAGGTACCCAAGTTGGAAGTAATATTAATGAGTGGAGCCATGTCCGATTGTTTTCACCTTGGCTATATAACATGGATAAAGTAGCTAAAAAGTTATTAATAAAAAATGGATGGAATGCCCCTTCTCTTGAATTGCTTCCAACTGGCAAGGAATTAGTTGAACTTTATTTAGAACCATTAGCGAATTTACCAGAAATTCAAAAGAACCTTGAATTAAACTCAAAAGTGATCTCAATCAGCAAAAAAGGTTTGGATAAGATGAAAGATGTAGGACGTGATCAAACTTCTTTTGTATTATATGTTGAACAAGAAGGTACTACAAAACGAATTGAGGCAAAGGCAGTTATTGATGCAACCGGAACATGGTCACATCCTAACCCTGTCAATGCAGATAGTATTTGGACATCAGAAGAGCGAAGTCTACACAATCATATTTTTTATGGCATTCCAGATATTCAAGGAGGTCAACGAGAAAGATACATTGGAAAAAGGGTTGCTGTTGTTGGGGGTGGACATTCAGCAATCAATTCAATATTAGAGCTTTCTGAACTTGGGAACGATATAGAAATTTATTGGATAATGAGAAAGAAAAAGGTTGAGAATGCCTA
>DATMFE010000176.1:0-2056 GCA_035556295.1 Ureibacillus sp. | reverse complement strand
TATGAGCTTGCGAGAACATGAAATAGCTCTTATTCAGCAAGTATTGGAACAAACAAATGGGAATATTAGTCGTGCCGCTAAGCAATTGGATATTGGCCGTAATACGCTTTATCGGAAAATGAAAGAGTATAATCTTATGTTATAACATTCAAAAAGCGCCCCATTTAAGGGCGCTTAATTAATTAGCATATTTCTTTTTCATCTCTTCTTCTTTCTCTTTAATCGATTCTTTTAGCTTTTCTCCCTCTGTTTTTAAAGTTGTGTTCAGCTCTTCATATTTCGTTTCATAATATTCACGTATAATCTCATAGCGCTGATCGATTAAGCTGTTTACTTCTCCATATGTTTCATAGTTGATTTGTTCCTTATTCTGAAGATAAGAGGAAGCCTCTCTCATACGTGTCTTCTCATCATTTGCTTTGTTCCAAAAACTATTTTTTTGATTAATTAACTCAGTGGACTTTTTATTTTGTTCATTCCAAACATTGCTCCAGTTTTTATTTCCCCAATTCCACCATTCATTCCAAAGACGACGGCGCTCATCTTCCCAAAGTCGATTAAAATCATCTGCAGAATTAACCGTTTCAAATTCTCCGCCACCTGCTTCAGCTACTTCCTTTAATTGCTTCGCCCCATCGTTATCTACATCAAAACCAATGATATTAACAACGGCTTGAATATCTGAATCATGAAGACTTTTCGCTTCCTTAACAGGATCACCATCACATGTCTCTATCCCATCACTTACAACATAAATAATATTTTGTCCTTCCGTACCTATTTTTTCAAAATCTGCTTTCGTTTCAGCAATAGCTCTAGCAATAGGTGTCCATCCCGTTGGCTTAAATTTATTTAAAGAATCTTGGAATTTTGCTTTTTCATATGGAGCAAAATCGTAGACAACTTCTGTGTTTTCACAAGAAACTTTTTTGTCCGAATCATCATTACTTCCTTTATGACCATATACACGAAGCATTACATTAGCGCTCTCTGGCATCGAGGCAACAAAGTCATCAATCGCCTTGTTAGCGAGTTCCATCTTCGTTTGTCCTCCAACCTTCTGAGCCATACTGCCGCTTGCATCAAGCAAAATAGCAATATTCGTATTTACCCCTAATTCCCCGTTTTCACTAACCGTAATTCCTCCTGGCATTTCCGTCAGGATTGTTTCAATAGAAGGATTAAATTCTTCAAAAAACTGATAATGCTCCTTATAATTCTCTCCTTCTCGCATTAATTCTAATAAAGCATGATACACTTGAAAACTATCTTTATCAGCAAAACTTTGCTCATTTAATTCTTTATGAATAATTGCTTGATTGTACTGTGTTCCCGGGTACTTACCTGGCTCCTCTTTTAAAATATCTTCAATCGTTGCTGCAACCTTCGTTGGGTCTTCTTTCTCTTTGTCTGCTCCCTGCTCCTCTTTCCCTTTATCAGCTTCTTTTTCAGAAGAAGTTTCCTCCGTATTACATCCTGATAATAATAGGAAGAACATCGCAACAAGCATAAATAACAAATAGGACTTCCCCTTTATCTTGGTGAACATTCGTCCCTCTCCTTCCCTATACATTATGGCTATTCTATTTACTCTCTAAAAAATCATACATAACATTCCATATATGTACCATATTCGAAATGTAAAATAGTTACTTATACACACCAAACGCCACTTATGTAAAGAACATTTTTATATCTTAAGAATCATTAAATGTATTGTTTAGGTAAAAATATCCACAGCAGATAAAACTATAAACTTTATTTCACAGAAACTTTTTAACTAACAAATAAACATAAAAAAGCAATAAGGAGATATGTACTCTTCTTATTGCTTTTCATTATCCAGCTTCATTTATTTAATTAATGGTTTACATAAACAACGCCCTCAAATTATAAACGATTCCTTGAAGGCATTGTGATTTTAATTTAATTTGTAGCTCGTTCTGGCGTTCCACTTTCTTCGATTTTACGAACTGCGTCTTCACTAACATCCACTCTCTTTAGGAAGAACGCTAAAATTAACGCAACAATGTTCATGCCTAATGCTACTAAGAAC
>DATMFE010000175.1:0-1530 GCA_035556295.1 Ureibacillus sp. | reverse complement strand
AAGAAGAAAGATATTTATCCGCATTTGAACAAACTAAAAAATAAAGCTTCAGTAAGGAAGCTTTATTTTATTTTCTAAACCCGCCACTCGAATTGGCCCTAAAAGTGTTAGGCTGGTTAATTTATCAGCCATAAATGCAGGGCTAAATTTCATATCACTTTCTAACCAAGAACAAATGACACCTATATGAGCTGATGTGATATAGCTAATCAGAATATCTTCAGGGATATCAAGTCCATCCTCTGCTTCTCCAATTGAAGAGATCAGCTCTCCATACACTCTTTTCTTTACAATTTCCGTCATATGACTTCTAAATTGAGGCAACCCTCGATCACTTAGCATAACTTTAAAATAATCGGAATGGTCATAGATGAATTCAAAAAGCTTTAAGAAAGAAACGGATTCATCATTTTCTTCTACTGCTGCGGGATCCTCATTATTTTGTTTAGGCTTTACTTTCTCTATTAGCTCTTCTAGAACTTCATTCATACTCTGCATGAGAAAGTCTTGCTTATCTTGGTAATGCAAATAAAAGGTTCCCCGCGTTAATTCCGCTTTTTCCGTAATTTCTTGAATCGTAATGGATGTAACGTCTTTCTCTTTAAGAAGTTCGACTAAAGCGTCTCTTAAGTATTTATTTGTTCTTTTTATCCTAGGATCTACTTTTGTTTTTTTAGACATCGTTCGTCTCCTTGTATAACTTTTATTAAATATATGATTGTAACTTGCATAGTTGCAGTCATTGAGACCTTTTCTGATGATTGACTATTTAAACTATCCTGTATCATCAATGTACATTCTATACACGATGTAAACTAATGAACATTATGTATATTAAGTTTTACAAAGTATAACCAATCTGTCAATATCGAAAATTGGTTAAGAACAAATCTTTTGATCGTTATATATGGATTGCGTGAACTTGAGAGTGAAATCTTTTGTATGAAAGAAAAAGAACTGAAGGTTGTAACCAGTGATGTAAGATCTGCTTAGCTTTTATATAGCAAATTAATAAAATACAAACCACATCTTCTATGTTTTCAGTAATTAATTCTTCTCGAGAAAGGTCTACCTTCTAAGGTAGACCTTTCTTTTTTATATACATATAAATAACGCATACAGAAGTACAATATAATATAGAAACGAATCTAGATTCTATGAAATGGTTTACCTTATCTTAAAGATAAGAAATTCTTCGTAATGAGCATTGGTTGGCTTCTTGCTGCAATTCCGGAGCATAGTAACTCAATTTTTTAATAAAATAACAAGTCTCAGGAAAATGATGTATCAGAAACCTTAACGTTTCCTTATTTAATAGCTTGTTCTCCTTGTACTTTTCAGTCATAGCATAAACAAACTGGCTCATCTCAATAGTTGTTTTCCCCACTTCTAAAGCAAATTCTGTTTGTCTTGCAAAACCTGGCTGCTTAAACCGCAAATAACCTTTTAAATGATGATTCTGTACAATGAATGCCTGAAATTTCCCGATATATAAATCTGCTTGTTTAGATATCATAATCTCAATCGGAT
>DATMFE010000174.1:0-2056 GCA_035556295.1 Ureibacillus sp. | reverse complement strand
AAAGGAATGGCCGTGTATTTCGAATATTTCTATAACGACAAAAACATAAACGAACTAACTTTACATGGTGGAGCGCCAGTTATAACTGGCGAAAAATGGGTTGCCACACAATGGATGAGAAGACAAAAATAGTAGATTCTTTACCCGCACTCTTACATTCTAAAACAGACACACCCTCTCAGAAATCATTGTAAAGACTTAGCTAAAACTTATCCATTTATCATGTAGAGAGACAATAGAAATAGCATAAAAAAACGAGTATAAAATCGACAAGATTTTAACTCGTTTTTTGTTGGTATATAAGGATTTATCGCTCTTTTACGATGAATTGACAAGCGAAATACCAAGAAGAAAAAAGGAAAACCATTTGTCTATTTCTTAAAATGCAAGCCCACTTTCGTCCATCCGCTTACTAAACTTAAAAATGGACAAAGAATGCAGAAGAATGCAAACGGTGCATATTCAAGCGTTGTAACACCGAGCACCTGCGTAAGGAATACACCACAAACTCCCCATGGGACAAGCGGGTTCACAACCGTTCCCGAGTCCTCTAATACTCGGGCTAAAGATTTCCCTTCTAGTCCTAGTTCACCATATTTGTCTTGAAAAGCTTTCCCTGGTAATAGAACAGATAAATATTGCTCCCCAGCTAGGAAGTTCACACCAATTCCTGTCAAAACGGTTGCCGAAACTAATCGACCTACATTAATCAGCATTTTTTGAACCGCATGTAAAATCGATGGAATAATACCAAGTTCAAATAAAAGTCCTCCCATTGCGAGAGCTAGTAACACAAGCGAAATGGAAAAATACATACTTTCAATTCCACCGCGAGATAATATTATATCAAGCTGCTCTACTCCACTATCCAAAACGAATCCAGAATATAACACTTTTGCCATTTCCTCAACCGTTTGCGCTGGCGCTTCTATAAACGTAATAACGACCGCTGATACAATACCCGCAGCTAATGTCGGAATCGCGGATACTTTTTTCAAAGCCATTCCTCCGACGAGAATAAATGGCAATAAGCTCCAAGGACTAATTGTTGTATACATACTCAACGCTGCTACCATATCTTCAATTTCTTGTACTTTACTTCCACTGGATTGTGGTGAAAGAAAGAAAAATAGTGCAAACGTTACCACGAAACCAGGAATCGTTGTCCATAACATATTCTTAATATGCTCAAATAACGGAACACCGACTGTTTCAGAAGCGAGATTCGTTGTATCGGATAATGGTGACATTTTATCCCCAAGGAATGCACCAGAAATAATCGCTCCCGCAGTAATCGCTAATGACAAGTCTAACGCACCTGCCATTCCGATAAAAGCAACACCGATGGTTGCTGACGTCGTTAATGAACTACCAATACATAAGCCAATTAAAGACGTAATCAAAAAGACAACCGCATAAAAAGCCTGGCCCGAAATAAAATCAAAACCGTAAAACATAATTGTCGGAATCGTACCACTTGCCATCCAGCTAGAGATTAACATCCCAATTAAAAAGAAAATATAAATTGCTCCTAAACCAGATGATGCCCCTTGCACCATCGCTCTTTCCATACCGGAAAACGAAATTCCTTTCATCCTCCCATATAATAATAGAAAGAAAACTCCTCCTAGTATCGGCATATGAGGAGTCATTTTAAAATGAATAATCCCCATTCCAATGATGATAAATAAGCAAGCAAGTATAATCGTTGCTTCTAGCCACGGGAGCTTAAGTTTCGCATTTTCTAGTTTCATAACCATTTCCCCACTTTAATAATATCGGTTTCTCTAATTTCTATATTATTTTTATACATAAACGCTTTTGTGCATAAAAGCATAAAAAGATTTTAAGGGAAAATAATATGTAAGTCAATGCGATCGTTTGTATACCTACAATTCTGATAATTCATTCAATTTATTTATGTATCTATCCATCTCTCTTCAAATATCTTTATGATACTAAAATAGTGATAATCTTATATTTTTTGTTAAACTATCTATATAAGAGATTTGTAAAGATAATTTGGAGAGTAGATGATGAAAAGAAAACGAACACT
>DATMFE010000173.1:0-2092 GCA_035556295.1 Ureibacillus sp. | reverse complement strand
TAGAAATTTTTGCAGTAGTTCGGTCGCTGTGACTTCTAGTAATTTGTTGAGATTGTAGATTAAGAGGAAAAGCCTTTACTTTTCCTCTATCAAGCAGGCCTAGGGAATGGTGCCTGGTGTAATAGATAATATTGTCGAAAGGTTTTCCTTTCGGAAGAACAAAAATACCCCAGTTTACTTCATGTAGTAAGATAGAGATACCTGACAGGGAACCTCAACTTACATTCCAACAAGAGGAGATGAAGTAAATGGGGTATTACTTTAATAATATACAAGGGAAGAAAGGTAGTCAATTCAGTTCACAATTAAGAGGAGTCAATTTGGAGAAGGTATTAATTGTTGCGATAGACGCTGCTAAATACTTTCAAAAGGCGTTGATATGTAATTACTTTGGGGATGTTCTAGAGAAGCCTTTTTTCTTTGGACTAGACCAACTTGGGATTGATTTAATCTGTTCTAAGATAGAAAGATCGCAAAAGGAGATTGAGGCAGAAAGAATCTTTGTTGGTATTGAAGCTACTGGACATTATTATGAGGATATTGTTCGTGAGTTAGGAAAAAGAGGTTATAAAGTAACCATCATTAATGCGGCAACGACTTATGAGGAAAGATCCAGTGCACTAAACTGGAGTAAAACGGATGATTTAGATCTTTATGCCATTGCCCATGCACTTATCCAAAACAAAGGTATGGAAAATAAGTTGCCTGAAGGTCATTATCGTAAACTTATGACATTGACCCGTGCACGAAGAAGTGAGGTACGAAAACGCGCTTTATTAAGAGTACACATCAGAACACTCATGGATCATATTTGGAGGGACTTTCAAGGATACATAGAAGTGGAGAACAATAAGCCGAAGAAAAAGCTGATATTTAGTGATTTCTGGGGACAATCATCCTTATTTTTCCTTGAGTTTTATCCTCATCCTTCGGATGTACTGGAACTAGGAATTGAAAAGCTAACCTCAATAATAAAGGAGAAGAAACTAAGAATACGTACATCTACTATTCAAACTCTTTATCAAGTGGCGCAAACATCAATTGTAAAAGAGAAAGAGGAAGTATCAGTGGAGCTCTTATTATTAAGTATGGCGATTCAGGATTTAAAAAGGTTGTCTGAGAATATAAAAACGCTAGAAAAGGAAATAGAAACAGCGCTTCTTCAAACAGATGGCCGACTACTTCTAACTGTGCCTGGAATTGGTGTTATTACAGCGGCCGAATTCTATAGTGAGCTAGGAGATATATCAAATTATGAAAATGCTGGACAGTTAATCAAGAAAGCCGGTACAAATCCAATTATTATCCAATCTGGAGGAACTAGTGGATTCTATGGCAAGATATCTAAGCAAGGAAATAAGAACTTACGTTTTATAGTGTACACAGTTGGCAAATGTCTAGCCCAGCATAATAAAGACTTGCGTCCATATTACTTAAAGTTAAAAGAACGTGGGAAGCACGCTAGAAAGGCCTATATCGCTCTTGGGAACAAGTTTATCCGAATTGCCTTTTCAATGTTAACACATAAAAAACCTTTTGATTCAAAGCAGAATGGCTACAGTATATTTGAAGAAATCAAGAAAAAGCTAAATTTCACTAAAATAAATACTTACTTAAATATCGCTTTAGCTGCGTAATGTAAATTAAAAAATGAATCTCTCTTCTGGGACCAAGGGAAAATCGAAGTGGTGCCGGAGGCATTGAGACCTCGAGTGACAGCATGATTTACCTTGTCCTGTAAATGCGAATTGTACGTTAATTTTTCCGGTTTGAACTAACCAGGTTGCATCAATGCAGAATTGAAGCAAGGTAGTATTCTCTATTCAGGTCCAAGAAGAGATGATTCATTTATAATGTTTTCTGTCAGTTGCTTATGGTAATTTTTGTAAAAAAACTACGTAAGTTGTGTTACCTATGCACAAAAATCTAAAAATCTTACTTGACATAGTACGCTGTCTCCTTGATTTTAAGGTTTGGAATGGGCCAAGGGGTTAGACTTGTGTAAGGCGTTTTAGGTGTCACTCGGAACACCTTCATATAGCGGCTCAGATTGTTCAGATATTGATCACCGATAAATTTTTCAGACCAAATG
>DATMFE010000172.1:0-27921 GCA_035556295.1 Ureibacillus sp. | reverse complement strand
TAGCAATTTAACCACTTGAAACACTAAATAGTGTGATTTATGAACATATATTACCACCAAATATCTTATACAACAACCATAATTTTAGGAAAATTGGAGTGGTTTTTTTAGTAATTAGGGATTGCCGGACGCAATACTTACTGGCTAACTGAACCGAGTAGTTGGGTTACTTGCGAATTTAATTTTATTTGCGAGTTTGGTTTATTTACTTGCGATTTTGAAGGGTTTACTTGCGAAATTATATGATTTATTTGCGAGTTTGCTTGGGTTACTTGCGAATCAAATTTTACTTGCGAGTTCGCTTTATTTACTTGCGATTCTGAACGGTTTACTTGCGAAATTATATGATTTATTTGCGAATTTGCTTGGGTTACTTGCGAATCCAATTTTACTTGCGAATATCCTTTATTTACTTGCGAATTTGAAGGGTTTATTTGCGAAATTAAGTATTTAATTTGCGAATTTGCTTGGGTTACTTGCAATTTTAATTTTACTTGCGAATATCCTTTATTTACTTGCGATTTTGAAGGGTTTACTTGCGAAATTATATGATTTATTTGCGAACTTCCTTGGGTTACTTGCGATTCCAATTTAACTTGCGAGTTTGCTTTATTTACTTGCGATTTTGAAGGGTTTACTTGCGAAATTACCTGGGTTACTTGCGATTCCAATTTTTGCGAATTTGCTTAGGTTACTTGCGAATCCAATTTTACTTGCGAATTTGAACAATTCACTTGCGAAATTAAGTATCTTACTTGCGATATTTTTATCAGGAATTAAAAAAAGTCCACGATCCTTATTTAGATCATGGACTTCATTTTAACTTTTGATTACTCTGTAATAACTTTCTTAATTAACGTCGGTGCTTCTATTTTTTCTGGAGAAATTTCGATATGCGCATAGAGCTTTTGAATAACATTTTCGATATCTAGTTGATTCGCGTGGATTGTTACAAGAGTATCGCCAATCTCAACGAAATCGCCTACTTTTTTCTGTAGGACTAGACCTACAGATAGATCGATTGTTGACTCTTTTGTTGCACGTCCTGCACCAAGTAACATCGCTGCAATCCCTATATCATCTGCTTCCATCTTACGAATATAGCCAGACTCTTTTGCTGCAACGTCAATTTTATATTTAGCTTGTGGTAAGCGTGATGGATCATCAACAACAGATGGGTCTCCACCTTGAGCGGCAATGAATTTTTTAAACACTTCAAGGGCTTCCCCATTTCGAACAACTACTTCTAGCATTGTTCTCGCTTCTTCAATCGTTGAAGCTTTACCACCAAGGACCACCATTTGTGAACCTAATGTGTAACAAAGCTCTTGTAAATCATCAGGTCCTTCACCTTTTAGAGTATCAATGGCTTCTTTCACTTCTAGAGCGTTCCCGATAGCAAACCCTAGTGGTTGGCTCATATCAGAAATAATCGCCATCGTGTTACGACCAACATTATTCCCAATTTTCACCATTGCATGAGCAAGCGCTTCGGCGTCCTCTAACGTTTTCATAAACGCGCCTTCTCCTGTTTTAACATCAAGCACGATTGCATCTGCACCTGCTGCAATCTTTTTAGACATAATAGAACTTGCGATTAAAGGAATACTCGCTACAGTTCCAGTAACATCACGAAGGGCATACAATTTTTTATCAGCTGGAGTTAAATTTCCGCTTTGGCCGATTACAGCCATTTTAATATCGTTTACTTGCTGAGCAAATTGTTCGCTAGATAGTTCGACATGGAATCCTTCAATTGATTCAAGTTTGTCAATCGTTCCTCCTGTATGACCAAGTCCACGACCACTCATTTTTGCTACTGGTACGCCACATGCAGCTACCATTGCCGCTAATGAAAGTGTAGTTGTATCCCCAACTCCACCTGTGGAATGCTTATCTACCTTTACACCTTCAATTTGAGCTAAATCAATTTGGTCACCTGATTCAACCATAGCCATTGTTAAATCAGCTCTTTCACGTTCAGTCATATCACGGAAATAGATGGCCATCATCAAGGCACTAACTTGGTAGTCGGGTATTTCACCATTTGTATAACCTTGAACAAAGAAGCGAATTTCTTCAGTTGTAAGTTCTTCTCCATTTCGCTTTTTTTCTATAATATCAACCATTCTCATCTTGAGTGGCCTCCCTTAACTACATCAGTATTATTTGTGGGATTATTTGTAATTCCCGCAAGGTATTTTTCGTAAATTTACAATCTAAATTATTTTAGTTCAGATAAAAAGCTTTTGCCGAATGCTGGTTGCGCTACTTTGAAGTTCTCAGCAATTGTAGCTGCAATATCAGCAAATGTTTCTCTTAGTGGTAGTTCTTTTCCTTTAGAAAATCTTGGAGAATAGATTAATAAAGGCACATATTCACGCGTGTGATCTGTTCCAGGGAAAGTTGGATCATTTCCGTGGTCTGCTGTAATCATTAATAAATCATTCTCATCTAGTTCGGCTAACACTTCTGGTAAACGACGATCAAATTCTTCTAATGCTTCTCCATAACCAATTGGATCACGTCGATGACCATAATTCGCATCAAAATCCACCAAGTTTAAGAAGCTAATTCCATGGAAATCGCGTTTTACTACTTCAAGTAGTTTATCCATTCCATCTGTATTATTTTTCGTACGAATCGCTTCTGTTACGCCTTCGTTATTGTAGATATCTGAGATTTTACCAATTGCAATAACATCAAAACCGCTATCTTTTAATTCGTTCATTGTTGTACGACCGAATGGTTTTAATGCGTAGTCGTGACGGTTAGAAGTTCGTGAAAAGCTTCCAGGCGTACCGACAAATGGACGTGCAATAACGCGGCCAACTAAAAATTCAGGTTGAAGTGTAATTTCACGAGCGATTTCACAAATTTTATATAGCTCTTCTAATGGTACGATTTCTTCGTGTGCAGCAATTTGTAACACAGGGTCAGCAGATGTGTACACAATAATTGCACCTGTTTCCATATGTTCTTTTCCTAATTCTTCAATAATTTCTGTTCCGCTCGCTGGTTTATTTCCAATAACTTTGCGGCCTGTTTTTTCTTCTAATTGTTTAATTAATTCTTGTGGGAATCCTTCTGGGTAGACTTTAAATGGTTTATCAATATTTAAGCCCATGATTTCCCAGTGGCCTGTCATTGTATCTTTCCCTACTGAAGCCTCTTGCATTTTGCCGTAAAACGCTTTAGGTGTATCTACTTTTTTAATTCCTTTAACTTCACGAATGTTGGAAAGTCCAAATGATTCGATATTTGGCATTGTTAAACCGTTCATTTGTTCTGCAATATGTCCAAAAGTATCTGCACCTTCGTCACCAAAGTTAGCAGCATCTGGCGCTTCTCCTATACCTACGGAATCCATTACGATTAAATGTACTTTTTTAAAAGGGTTCATGATTGTTTCCTCCTAAGATGGTTCTTTCTAATTAGTTTAGCTGATGTAGAAAATGTCAAATGACATAGAATTTAATAGTCAACTTTTGTACGATTGGCAAGTTCGACTATTAATAAATTGAATTTTGGGTACCGCTTACATTCTGATCAACACCATTAAATAAAACGATTACATTCCCGACTTCTACTAAACTTAAGCACGGGGATGAAATTGTTTATAGACTTCTGAAAGTCTTGTTTTACTAATATGTGTATAAATTTGCGTTGTCGAAATATCTGCATGTCCTAGCATTTCCTGAACTGCACGTAAATCTGCACCGTTTTCTATTAAGTGCGTTGCAAAGCTATGTCTTAAAGTATGGGGTGTAATTTCCTTTTTTATATTCGCTTTTTCCGCATGTTCTTTTAACAATTTCCAACAACCTTGTCTTGTTAAGCGTTTCCCTCTTTGGTTAATAAAAAACGCATCGGTTTTTGGATATTTTCCTTGTAAACGATCCCGGGCAACTTGCAAATAGGCATCACATGCTTTAAGGGCACTTTTTCCAAGAGGGACAATTCTTTCTTTCCCTCCCTTACCAAAAACTCGCACAAAGCCCATTGTAATATGAACGTCATTTAAATTTAAACCAATACACTCACTAATACGCATACCTGATGCGTAAAGCAATTCTAGCATAGCAATATCTCGAATGCCTTGTGGTTTGCTTCTATCCGGTATAGCGATTAATGCATCCACTTCCTCAACGGTTAACACCTTCGGCAATTTTTGGTCAATCTGAGGCATATCCAAATGAATGGTTGGGTCAGAATCGGTTACCTTTTCACGTAATAAAAATTGATGAAAAGATCGAATTGCAGATATATGCCGCGCAATTGTTCTCGCTGAAATACCATTATTTCGGAGGTCTTCTAGATGTAGCAATATGTTGGAACGGGTTACGGATGTTAAATTTTCAATCTCTTGTACTTTATGTAAATGTTCGATATAACTTTCTAAATCTCTTCGATAAGATGCTAATGTATTTTTTGAAAGCTGTCTTTCTACTTGTAAAAAGTGAATGTAATCTAAAAGGGCATCCATTGACTGTTTCACTGACTTCACCTGACCTTCTCACATTTTATGATAGTTTTTTTCTAGCAGGTATACAAGATTTAGCCCTTGGAAAATAAGAAAATTGGACGACTAGAAAATTCTTAATTATTCGTCCAATTTGTGCTAGGTTCAAGATCTCTTTAAATGACTTCCGCTAAAACTAAATTTTTGATGGATTATTATTATAAAAAAGGAAGGGTTTGTCTAGCAAGTTAAACTTTCTAGACAAACCCTCTTTATACTATTTATTTAGTACTTTTCGTAAGTAACCGCCACCATAGAAGCTAGCAAAAGCTATGATAAATGCAAATAGTAACGTACTCACAATGTCAAAACCAATAGTTATTGCATTTTGATCATAAATATAGTCGATGCCAATCTTAATGCTAAAGGCATTGATTAGGAAAAGCTGAATTATTGTAAACATTATCCCAAAAATCGCTACATCTTTTAAGTTTAACAAATGCGCATGGAAAGTAAAGTAACCTACTACAGCAATCACAATAACTGCAATTAAGAATAATAAGATTGAATTTTGGAATAACACATCAGTTCCCATCATATCGACCATATATTCATTTTCATCACCATTAAATAATGCTCGGTATGACATGTTTTCAAATCCACTGTTCACTTGGAACTTTCCTAATATAGACATTAACCATGTTGCAATACCAGTATAAATTGACATAATGGCATGAGGAATTTCTGGTCCATCCTCCATCAAATCTTCCATAATGAAAAGTAATGAGTACAAGTAATTTAATAATAACCCTACAAATGTAGCAGCAAAGGCTGAGAAAGCATATAAAAGTACTTTTGATTTACCCATAGTATTTGAAATAATAGATTTACCATAGTAAGAAACAAGTGCAAAACTACCAAAGAATAAAGTTGATAAAATGAATGAAGTTAACAAACTATCAATAAATGAAGTTGATAAACTAATTTTCAGACTGCCTTCAATAAAGAACGCTTCGACCGTTTTGTTGAATGATGCACGTGCAAAGATTGTAATCACTGCCATGACAACTGTGTATCCTAGCACTGAATAGATAATTCCTTTGTAGAACGGCCAATTATTTTTAATCGCCATTCGACCATAAACAATCCCACCAATTATTAGCGCAAGAATTGGAATTAACAACAATCCTGTAAATAGATTATTTAGATCTACTTTGATTCCCTCTTGTTCTCCCATCGCTCCAATGGTCATTTCAAACTTTATATCTGCATTGTGTATTAGAGCCAACATTATTGGGAAAGAAGTGAAGTTTGGCACATCAATATCCACACCAAATTCATCGTAAAGCATTTCTTCTAGAACATCTGGTTTTAGTAATGCTGCAAAGGCCATCGTTTCTTCGTCATAATAGCCAAATTCATTGCCAAGTGCAGTTAATGCAGAAGACTTTATCCAAAACGAACCTAGTATCATAATAATAAGAGAAATTAAGATAGGAACTAATATTAATTTATTTCGCTTAATAAAATTGAGGTTCTCAACGGAAGTAGTTTTTAAACTTTCTTTATTGATAGTTACCTTTGATGGCATTTTAATGTTTGAAATTGTATTTTCGAACATTCGATTGAAAACATTTTTCTTTTGGCCTTTTACTAAGTGAGATTGACCACAATTTATACAGTAGGAATAGCCTACCTCGTTTTTTGTGCCACAAGTAGCACAAAACTCTGTTGTACTATAGGTTAAGGTATTGCCACCATTTGAATGAATATATCCTGACGTATTTGGACAATAGACAAAATGATTTGGATGTTGTTGATTACAATGAGTACACTGCATTATTTACCCTCCTGTTTTATACCACAACAAGGACAATAAATATGTTGTTCTTCAATCAATTGTTCACAATGTCCACAGATTACTTGACGTGCATTTGGATCTATAAAATTGAGGTTCAATGTACCACAGTTTCCACAAAACTTCGCATTTTCATCTACTGTTTGCTGACATTTTTGACACTGATGATTAGCCGATAATTTTGTAATTGCATGTTGCGTTTGGTAGATCAAAACGTCTTTATGTAGGATATCAGTTGATATGTTTTTTAATGATACGATGTCCCCACCAATTTCTCGTAAGTGGTTATGCGCCATTTCTCCTAGCTTAATAACTAGTTCCATTCTTTGTTCCTTCGCAATATTGAGTTGCTGTTTTAAATCTCTTACGTCAGGAGCTTTTTGTTCCACAGATTCTATCATACTATTTTCCTCCAATACTTTTTTCTTCAAATTAATTCTATCGGTTCCTATATATGTATGGCAACCAAAAATTAGGGATTAATTTCTATCAAATATCATGGTACTATAGTTTTAGTTAAATAAATTGTAAAGGAGCTAGCTATGAGAACATGTCTTAATTGTGGACAAGAATCAAATGGTAATGAGAAATTTTGTATCAATTGCGGAACAAATCTTCCAGAACTACATCACGATCACGAACACAACTCTTCTCAACATGTACCGCCACCGGGTTCATTAGAAAACGCGATCCAACAACCACATATCGAGGAACCTATTCAACAAAACAACATGTTTCAGCATCAAGAAAATCAGCTTTCCCAGCAAGGACGTAATGGAGACCAACCAAAGCAAATCTGTAGCAATTGTGGGAGAGTTTCATTAAAGCCTAGTCGTTTTTGTTTAGAATGTGGTACTCCGTTACAAGAAGTACCTCAAACGCAATCCATGAACACGGTGAATCAAGAACAACATAAAAGATCTCAACCAGTGCAACCACCAAAAGAAAAGAAACCGATGAGTCGTGGGAAGAAGATCGGTATTGCATCTGTTATTGTGTTGATTGCTTTACTTATCGGTGCACATCTATACATACAAAACATGCTTGATCCAAAAGGTCAACTTGAAAAAATTACAAAACATTTTGAAGATAAAGATGAAAAAGAGTTTATGAATTCATTCATATTCCCAGACGATGCATATGTAGAAGAAAAGGCATTTTATAAATATATAAAAGAAAATGATTATCTTTTAGATGATTTAGAAGATGCGGTAAAAGAAGTGAAAAAGGATGGCAAAGCAGAGGTATACAATTCCTTTGATGAAAAAGTTATTCGATTAAGAGAAAAATCTTATTTGTTCTTCTATAAAAAAGTTACATTTGAGGTTCTTCCAGTTGATGTTCTTGCCAATAATTATTGGTCAAACCAAGATGTAAGCATTCAAATTGGAAAACATGAGGCTGTTAAACTATCTGATGAGAAGACAAAAATCGGTTCATATGCCCCTGGTATTTATGATTACAAGATTACTTACAGTGATGGGTACTTTGAAGAAGAAATAAAAGACGAGGCGATCATCGAAGCAAGCAATGGCAACGATTATTTCTTTGATATCGATTTGAGTGAAAATGTTGTCTATTTAACGTCTGATATTGAGGATGCCATTGTCTATATCAATGGCAAAAGTACAGATAAAACCGCAAGTGAAATTGAGTTAGTTGCTGCACCACTAGATGGCTCAGTCGAAATTTACGCAGAAGCAAAAAATGAAGCTGGGGAGACAATCACATCTGAAACTCTTTATTTAACGGAATATGATACACATCTATACTTTGCAGAAATTCAAGAACAATATCAAATCCAAGATTTCTATGACTATTACAGCTATGATGCTGAAGATTTATTCTATTATTTTAGAAATGATTATCAATATGCAGTCAATACCGCAGACTTTAGTTATGTATCTGATTATTTCATAAACGGAAGTCAGTTGAAAAAAGATTATGAAAAATTTGTTATTGACCATACTGATTTAGGTTTTTATTATTATTATTTTATTTCAAATGAAGTCATTGATATAAAACCATTATCAGCTAATAGTTTACAGTTAGATTCACTAGAGACTTTTGAATTCTCGTCTGAAGATGATGGGACATGGCATTATGAACGAGAAAAACGATACACAATTGAATATATTGATGGTGAGTTAAAAATTGCAAACATTGAAGATTTAAAAGAAGTCAATAAAACAAGAGTTGAATAAACAAGAAAACGATCCTTACGTAGATGACTAGCGAAGGATCGTTTTTATTTTTGAATTTAGATTTCCCCTCTTAATCTTTTAAACAGGACTTTTCTATAAAAGAAAAAGCGCTGTATCATGACAATACAGCACTTGACATATTTTGATTTACTTTTCCTTATTCCCGTTACAACGCCAACAAATACCGTGGAATGTAAGTCGGTGATCTTTAATGATAAAATTCCATCTTCTTTCTACTACAGCTTCCACATCATCTAATAAGTCTTCTTGGATTTCATCTACAGCTCCACATTCAATACATACTAAATGGTGATGGAAATGCTTGGCGCCCTCTTGTCTTAAATCATAACGGGATACGCCGTCACCAAAGTTAATTTTATCGACAATCTTTAATTCTGTTAATAACTCTAAAGTACGATAAACAGTGGCTAACCCGATTTCTGGGGCCTTATCTTTGACTAGTAAATATACATCCTCAGCGCTAAGATGATCTTCCTCATGTTCTAATAGCACTGCAACTGTCGCTTCACGTTGCGGGGTCAGTTTATAGCCAGCACTATGTAATTGTTTCTTAATACGATCGATACGGCTCTCCATACGACGCCCTCCTAAACTCATCTCATTATACCAAATGAGTAAAAGTGATGACAAGGAGTGATTTACATTTCAAAGCTACAATTTCCATTAACCTTCCATATAATTGAAATAGACATTAGAAGACATATGAAATTAAAATGATTTCGATTGTACAGATTACAGCAAATGTTGCTAGTAGTACGTAAAATAGGTTTTGAGCGAAGAAATGTCTCCGATTCGGACCAACTTTTTTCGAAGCATAAACCGAGCAAAGGACGAGTAGTAAAATACAATAAATTAACTGGAACGGGAACCACCAAAGTCCATAAACCATCATAGAATCTTGTTGGGTTAATAAAAATACAGAACTAAATCCAAAGAATGTTGCTCTAACCGCCACTACAAATTGCGCAACAAAAGGAATATATGGATGGGTAGCAAATAGAAGAACTAGTACAATGGATACTCCTAATGGAAGAATTGATTGCCAAAACGAGACGTTATATGGATCAAGAACTCTTGAATCAATCAATTCTATTAATTGAATAGACTTGTCCAATGCAAAAGCCTGGAAAATAATGACACCACTTACAAAACTTATCGCTAAAATAACCGCATATTGAATAAGTATAGTAGAACGAAACATAAGCATTCTCCTTTCGTTGATACATCTTATGCTCGTTCTCTATCAATATGCTATCTTAATAGGTTTAAAATTTATAAAGAAAAACTACCAACTTTGAACGCCTTTGTTAGTGCCGTTCTATTTCGGTAGTTAAATAATTTCTAGCAAATTTTTATTTAATTTATGGGAGGTCGCATTAATGCACTTGAAGCTTTTCTTAGGCTTAATTTATATTTGATTCTGTTGAAGCTTTAGCCACAAGACAGCAAATGCAGTTTTTACATCATATATTTTTTGTTCTTTTACCATTTGTTCTGCTTCTTCAAGCGTAACTTCCATTAATGAGACAAATTCATCCTCATCGAGCTCAGCTTTATGTTCGATTTTGTAGAGGTCTTTCGCTACATAAACGTGAATAATTTCATCCGCAAAGCCAGGTGAAGTTGCAAACGATTGAAGATAGATTAATTCATTGCACCCTAATCCTGTTTCCTCTTCTAACTCTCTTCTAGCTGTATGTTCAGGAGCCTCCCCTTTTTCTAGCTTACCTGCAGGAATTTCAATAATCGATCTCTCCAAAGCTTTTCGATATTGTTCTACTAGGATCATTTTCCCATCGCTTGTAATTGGTATAATTGCCACTGCTCCTGGATGATTGACAATCTCTCGTTTGGATTCATTTCCATTTGGAAGAATGACATCATCTACTTTTAGTGATATCACTTTCCCTTTAAAAATTGGCTCTGAATGTATGGTCTTTTCTTCGAATTTCTTCATCATGAAGTGTCCTCACTTGTCGTTAAGTTTTGTTTCATTGTACCATTATTGTGTAAAAGATTCAGTTTTGGAAAAGAGGTTCTTTCTATGAAAAAAAGGACAGTTGGAAATAGCAAAATAGAAATTTCAGAGTTAAGTTTAGGATGCATGTCATTACCTACAAATGCCAGAGAAGCAAAACCAATCATTGAATTGGCAATTGAACACGGCATTAATTACTTTGATACAGCAGATTTATATGATACCGGTGTAAATGAGGAAATTGTAGGTGAATGTTTGAAGCCATACCGAAATCAAGTAATACTCGCTACGAAAGTTGGGAATGTGTGGAATGAAGACGGTAGTGGTTGGCATTGGGATGCCTCCCCTACGCATATTGAGGAAGGTCTGAAGGAAAGTTTACGCCGTTTAAAAACAGATTACATTGACATCTATCAGCTACATGGTGGAACGATTGATGATTCTTGGGATGAAATCATTGCGACCTTTGAAAAGCTGAAAAAAGAAGGACTTATTCGTGAATATGGCATTTCTTCTATTCGTCCGAACGTCTTTAAACCATTCTTTGAAACGAGTTCAGCTATCTCCAATATGATGCAATATAGTGTTTTGGATCGCCGCGCAGAAGAGTGGTTTGAGCTAATACAAAATGCTGGAGCATCTGTTGTGACACGCGGATCGATTGCAAAAGGGTTGCTAACAAATGAATGGAGAACACGAATTGAAAGCGCCAATGGATATATGAGTTATACAAAAGAGGAATTAGTTCAAGTACTAGAGCGTCTGGAAGATGAATTTGGGGATATACATGCGGCAGCTATCGCGTTTAATTTGAGTCATCCAGTGATTGCTTCTACTGTCATTGGTGCAAGAAATGAAAAGCAACTTCTCGATAATTTCACTGCCTATGAAAAAGCACAAAAGGTTAAGAATATCGACCTTATAAAAAGTTTTGTGAAGTTAGATGTCTATAGCGAGCACAGATGAAAAAGTATTTAGTTCTATTGGTCGTCGGTCTGATGATTCTATTAGTATTTTCTAACACTACTTATGAACAACAGACCCTCGTTCCTTCATTAGAAACGTTATTAGCCGATCAACCTTTTTACAATTTGTTAAGTGGCATTGAACTGCATTATTGGGGAACTACTATTTCTGTTGAAACCCGTGGTTACTATTATTTTGTAGAATTTTTAATTCGTAAAAGTTTTCATTTTATTGGGTTTGGATTGTTAGCTTGTATATTTTATATTGTCTATCGAAAGTTCAAATTAAAATTTGCTTTTGTTTATTCTGTTGCTAGTATTTTTGTTCTTGCCTGTTTGGACGAGTATCGCCAAACTTTTCTTTCTGGTAGAACAGGTGTTTTTGAAGACGTGATGATTGATACTACAGGGGCTATTACCTCAGTCCTCTTATTTAAGTTAACACTCTTTGTGAGGGATCAGGTGAAGAATAGAAAAGCAAAGTCTTCTACAAACTGACAATGATTTGTCAGTTTTTTTAGTAGTTAGTAATGTGGGAATATTGGTGAAGGTTGATTATCTTATTTATTTCAATAATAACTGTTCTAGATTATTACCATTCTAAAACAAGCTCAGATTCGCTCTCAAAAATACTTTCACTAGACTCGAGGTCTTGTCAGTTAGATTGATAACTGATACTATTCTTGTAAACTATTATTTATTCATTTTAGTTTTAACTTTGAATTGAACTACATATAGTGCGAAGAAGGCTATGGGTCTACTATAGCTGGAGCAATTTCTGGAGAGTCCGCATGTTGCGGCGCCGAAGGGTTCACAATCTCAGGCAAAAGGACAGGAACAGTGAAGAGTAATAATATTTTATTATATTATTTATTTTTTCCTATTCTATTACTTACAGAGATGGCTCCCTGCTATCTCTTTTTTTTATTTTGCCGCAGACGTAAATTGTAATTCAAAGACTAATAATCAATTATTGGGGGCATTAATTATGGCACAACAAGAATTAAAACGAGATTTAAAAAATCGGCATGTTCAATTGATTGCCATTGGCGGAACGATCGGTACAGGTTTATTTTTAGGTTCCGGCGCAGCAATTGAAAAAGCTGGCCCCTCCGTTCTTTTCGTTTATTTAATCATTGGGGTTGCTGTATTTTTCGTCATGCGAGCATTAGGTGAAATGTTATTATCAAACGCAAACTATCAATCATTTACCGACTTTGCTACAGACTACTTAGGTGACTGGGCGGGATATATTACAGGATGGACGTATTGGTTCTGTTGGATCATGACTGCTATGGCCGATATTATAGCCGTTGGTGTTTATGTCCGTTATTGGTTTGATGTTCCACAATGGATGCCTGCTGTAGTATGTTTGGTCATTTTATTAGGTTTAAATTTATTAACAGTTAAACTGTTTGGTGAATTAGAGTTCTGGTTTGCTATCATAAAAGTGATTACGATTGTTGCATTAATAGTTATTGGAGTTGTCATGATTGTAATTGGATTCCAAACAGATACAGGTTACGTATCCGTTACGAATTTGTGGGAGCATGGTGGATTTTTCCCAAATGGAGTTGCAGGATTTTTGTTTGCCTTCCAAATGGTTGTCTTCTCTTTTGTGGGGGTTGAGTTAGTTGGGGTTTCTGCAGCGGAAACTGCAAATCCAGCAAAGAACATACCTTCAGCTATTAATAAAATTCCTGTTCGTATTTTATTGTTTTATGTAGGTGCATTGTTCGTTATTTTATGTATCAATCCATGGAATGAGTTAAGTGCTGCGAGCAGTCCATTTGTACAAGTGTTCTCGTTAGTGGGTATTCCTGTTGCAGCTGGAATTATTAATTTTGTAGTGTTAACTTCAGCGGCATCTGCAGGAAACAGTGGGTTATTCTCTACAAGCCGCATGATGTATAACTTAAGTAGACATAAACAGGCACCGAAAGCCTTCTCAAAGTTAAATAAACATCATGTACCTGGAAATGCATTACTTACTTCTGCAGTAGTTGTTTCAATTGGTGCGTTACTAAGTTATGCATTACCAAATTCAGCGTTTAGTATTGTAACAACAATCAGTGCGATTTGTTTCATTTGGGTTTGGAGCATTATCTTGATTTCTCATTTAGTTTATTTAAAGAAACGCCCCGATTTGCATAGAAGATCCAAGTTTAAAGCACCGCTTGCGCCATTTATTAACTATGTAGTACTTGTACTATTTATTGTAATACTAGGGATTATGTTTGTTTCTGATGATACGCGCCCTGCAATATTATTAACACCAATATGGTTTATAGTGTTGTTCTTTATGTATGGGATGCGGGTGAGTAAGAAGTAGAAAAGTAGTGGAAATGTAGCTTTTAGTTTTTAGGAGGGCTCTATAGTTTTGAGTGAGTTGGGCTCCTCAATTACCTTTTATGATGAATTTTCGATCTTTTGGGCACCGATAGCACTTCTCTGTTACTTTTTACGAGAATTTTTCACTTCTTTGGGAACTGAGAGCGCTTCTCTATTACCTTTTACGAGAATCTCCCACTCTTTTGGGCACTGAGAGCGCTTCTCTGTTACTTTTTACGGTAATTTCCCTCTTTTTTGGGCACTGTGAGCGCTTCTCTGTTACCTACTACAATTCATTTGCAATTGTAAACCTCAATAATCATCAAAACTTCGATCCTTGATCGCCATACTTTTCAAGTAACTCTTCAAAGCTCATGTTTTTTTCGCGTTGTTTACGTTCAAATGCTTGTTGTGCTTGGCGTTCTGCTTCTTTTTCTTGTTCTTCCTCAACTAAACTTTTCTTTGCTAATTTTAATTTAGCAAGAACATCGCCATTTAGCTGATCTTGTAATGTTAGTGACTCTTTTTTTGTATCGTAAGATGGATTTGCATTATTTTGTGTAACCTTTTTATTTTTTGCCACGAAAAACACCTGCTTTCATTAATTTCAATCAATTTTAGACGAGCTAATAAGAACTTATCTCTATCCACTTGCGTAAAATAGTAATAAGAAGATTGTGCGTAATTTTACCTTTGTCTCGTAATGAAATTTTACCAAATTTTATTCTTTAATTCGAGTCGAAGTTTCATTCATACTCTATTTACAATCCCATGCTACAATAAGTTAAGCGTCTTTGGATATTTTTGTTTATGGTATGTACAAACTAAAGGAATCGAGGTGTTTTTATGAAACGACGAAAAGTTCTGTTATACTCAAGTATTTTTACAACAGCTCTATCTGCCGCAACCACTGCCTTTGGTATACTTGTCACAAATAAATTAATGTATATTAAAAAGAAAGACGATCAATTTATCTATGACCGTGAAATAAAAGCACAACGTTTTAATGAAGAGTGGTACAACAATTGCCGTAAAGAAGAAATGTTAATTGATTCACCAAATGGTTATCAAGTTAAAGGTGTGTATTTACAACCTCTCAATACAAAAAATACTGTCATAATCTGTCATGGTGTAACAGAAAATAAATTGAATTCCATGAAGTATGTCAGAATGTATGAACGCTTAGGGTTTAACACATTTGTATTCGACCATCGCAGACATGGTGAATCTGGTGGAAAAACGACAAGCTATGGTCATTATGAAAAGTTCGATTTAGAAGCAGTTGTAAAAACCGTTCGTTCAATTATTGGCGAGAATGCCCTATTAGGTATTCACGGGGAATCAATGGGCGCCGCTACGACTTTGCTTTATGGTGGTTCAATTGAAGATAATGCGGATTTCTACATTGCAGACTGTGCTTTTTCAGATTTCTCAAAGCAAGTCACACATGTGATCAAAAAACAAACATCCCTAAGCATGAAACTCCCTGTTCATTTAGCGAATATTTTCCTAAAATTACGCGATGGCTATTCGATTTGGACCGTTTCACCGAAAGAAGCTGTGGCGAATATTCAATCACCAGTCCTTTTTGTCCATAGCCTACAAGATGATTTCATATTGCCGGAAATGTCAGTAGAAATGTACGAAGTCAAACAAGGCCCAAAAATGTTAAAGCTATTTGAAAACGGTGCACATGCCCAATCGTACAATGTAAACCCTGTTGAGTACGAACAAACCGTAAAAGAATTTTTACAAAAGTATGTGTTAAATAAAGTAGAAGAACAGACTACTGCGGAAATGTGATTCATTTCTTTCAATAAAGTGACGCTCCATATTAAGTGGGGCGTTTTTTTATGGAGTTTTAGAGGTGTAGGCAGGATTTCACGTGGTTATCTTTGATCGAGTTGCTCAATTACGGAATGAACTCGCTCAACCTTCACTCATTTATCTTACCTGCCCCCCAAAAAAACGCAAAATAAAAACAACAGCTTCGTGTCAAAACTGTTGTTAGGTGACGTTTTTATTTGTCTTGTAATTTGTTCATTTGAGACATCATTTGACGAACTTGTTTCTCTGATGGTTTACGTCCCATTTGAGACATCATTACGCGAATCATTTGCTCATTAATTGGTGGGTTTTCTTTTAAGTACTTCATCATATATTGACGGGCAATAAAGAAACCTAAGAAAGTGCCCCCTACTAAAGCGATAACGATTAATAATACTCCTAACCATATAGGCATCATGCTGTGCCAACCTCCTCCACAATAACGCTTGTCTTCGAGAAATTCTCTCCATGAAGGATTATACACTATTACAACGGCGGTTTCTAGCTTTTGAAAAGTTTTTTCTAGGACAGAATCTCTATTTGAGTTACTCTCTAGTATGCAAGATGTTTAATAGGCTTTAACCATCCACATTCTGCCTCTTCTTTATTAAACGCTAAAAAGGAATCGTTGATTTGGCCAAGAGTTTGGAATAGATCTAAATCCAGCATTCGAGAGCCCTGACATACCGCTTCAATATAGTATTTACGCATGATAATTTTTATTTCACCTTTTATTTGGTGTTCTATTGTTAATGTATCTTCCATAACAGACGTATTTGGGAACCGATCTTGTAAGTGACGGAAAATTTGCCCTCTTACATTAGATTCCTCTATAGGTTCGCAAATAAAACTCAGTTCCATGCTTACAGAGGACTCTTGTACTTTGTCTCTCGTTCCGACCATTTCTAAAAGCATGCGTTCTCTACCAAATATAAATGATTGATATTCTTTTCTAATATTAAATATTGAATAAATTCTCATATTTATTTGTCCTCCTTTCCTTATTTGCAATTATACCTAAAACTTTCTGAATATTTTGTCATAAAGTGTCATCTGTTTAGTTCTTTTTTTGTCAAAATAGCGTAAAAACCTAAAAATAGCACTGGATTCCTAGTCCGTCTCAGCCTCTAGACCTACTTCAAAATCAATTTCCAGTCCGTTTTAGAAAAAACAGATGAAAGGTAACATAAGGATATATTCGAAAGGAGCTAATCAAAATGAAAAAACTTTTACTAATAATTGCTGGTGGCGTTTCGCTGATCGTTGCACTTACGATGGTAGGTCCGATGATTGGTCTTGCATTTTCCGCATTACTGATTTTCCTTGCAATGCACTTCTATGTGAAAAGTAACACGACATTCTCTAAAGTTATGTGGATTATTCTAGGAATCATTGGTGTGCTATCTGCCATTTCGAACATTCCAGCAATGATCGGACTTGTGGCAATCGTTGTTCTATTTGTTCTTTATAAAAAGTGGAAAAACGAAGATGTGAAAATTGACTTTCCATCTAAAAGCAAAACAGATGATCCATTCACAAATTTTGAAAGAGAATGGTCAAACTTAACAAAATAATATTTCTATGGGGGTCCTCCCCCACAACATTTAAACAAACAAGGAGCGAATTAAAAATGACAAGTTTATTAACAAGATTTAAATACCAAATTCAAGCGGACTTACACGAATTCTTCGATAAAAAGGAAAATAAAAATCCAATCGCGATGTTAAATCAATATATTCGTGAAGCTGAAAAGCAAACAGAACAAACTGGTAAGTTACTACAACGACAAGTAGAATTAAAAGGTAAATTAGAAAGCGAGTTAAAAGAAGCAACAACAATGTTAGAAAAGCGTTCCGCACAATTAGCATTAGCAATTGAAGCGAATGAAACTGATTTGATTGCCTTTGCACAACAAGAAGTCGAGACTTACAAAGTGCGTCAAGCAAGTTTATTAACAAGCATTGAAACAGCTAAGGTACAAGTATTTGAACTTGAAAGTAAATATGAAACAATGAAACATAAAATTAAAGATATGAAAGTACGTCAACTGCAACTGATGGGAAAAGAAAACGTCGTCCGCGCACATCATAAAATGGATCATATAATTGAATCCAAAAATGAAGCAAGCTTTGAAGACCTATCAGAATATATTGACCACCTATCAACGAAAATTGATAAAAAATATGAAGTAACAATGCTAGAAACTCGTTTAGCTCAGCTTGAGAAAAAACCACATACTTTATTACCAGAAAGCAAGGTTGAAACTACAAACGAGTAGGCAATATAATGGTATAATAGTTAAAAAATGAGAAAGCATCTAGATGCTTTCTCTCTTTTGCCGATAAGGACATAATCTATTTATTACCCAGTCTGACGTTATGGTGAAAATGAATGCAAAGGAGGTACCATCTTGAACAAATTTACAACCGATCAACTAACAACTGCACTTATTATTTTACTTTTAATTGTGTTTGCTGAGCTTACCATTTTTAATAATGGTGGTGCCTTCTTACTGATTATTACAGGTTTTTTATTTTATTTTAGCTTTAAAAAGCGTAATAAAGTGATGTTTTGGATTGGCTGCTTTTTTGCCTTTTTAGCCGTTTTAAACGTATTTACTTTAAGACTTTTTGTAATTGCCACTTTAATTTACATGTTATATAAACAGTATAAAAAACCACAAGATGACATTATTGTAAATGGTGAGGCTTTTGAAAAAGGCGCCATACATAAAAATGATTTGATTGGGTCCACTACTCCCCCACTTGAAGCATACAAGTGGCAAGATGTACAGATCCAACGATTTCTTGGAGATATTACAATTGACACAACTCAAACAATTTTGCCAGTCGGTACCTCTGTCATCACCATTCGCCAATCAATTGGGAAAGTAACAATCATAGTACCCTATGATATTCCGTTCCGATTACAATTTTCAACGATTTTAGGTGAAGTAAAGCTTCCACAAAGGCCATCAAAGCGGTTAATGAATGAGAATTTATTAATAGAGGATGGCGAAACAGATGGTGCAAAGCGGAAGCTTGTCATCCATGTTGCAACCTGGTTAGGTGATGTGGAGGTGGTCCGCCAATGATTGCATTTGTAGTCCGTACTTTTACTATATTTATACTACTGAATTCCATGATGTTTATGTTCTTTTATTTCCTTCTTGGCGAACCAGTGGAAGAAAATTTCCGTCCACTATGGGAGGTACAGCACGAGAATATACCACTTATCGCCTTTTTCACTATGGCGATTTTAGCAGTAAGTTTTGTGCTTAGTATTTGGATGGCAATTGCTTCAAAAACAAGAGAATCTGCAGCTATTCGATATGTCAAACAACTAGCGGATCCTGCATTTACGTTAGACAATAAAAGACATATCCCAAGATCCTTAAGAAAAGCATTACTTCAAACAAGTGAATTAATTGAAACGCAACGTAAAAGCTTACAAAAGCTAACAAATGATCGTGTCGACTCACATGATGCCATCATTCAAGAGCGAATTGTTCAAGAAAGACAACGATTAGCTCGTGAGCTACATGATTCGGTATCACAGCAATTATTTGCAGCGTCGATGCTACTATCCGCCTTAACTGAACAAGGGCATGGTGATGAAAAATCACAAAAGACATTGCAACAGGTTGAGAAAATTGTACAACAAGCCCAGCTTGAAATGCGCGCTCTTCTATTACATTTACGTCCAATTGCACTACGCAATAATACATTAGCCGAAGGATTAACGGGTCTTGTGATCGAATTAAAGCAAAAAGTGAATTTTATCATAGACTACAAGATTGAAGATATTATGCTTTCTAAGGCAGAAGAGGATCATTTATTCCGTATTGCACAAGAAGCACTATCCAACACTTTACGCCATTCGAAGGCATCAGAAGTTGAGTTATTGCTCATCGCTCGTGACAATATTGCAATCCTACGCATTCAAGACAATGGCCGAGGATTTAATGTAGAAGAAGACAATAAAACGACTTCTTACGGTTTGAAAAATATTGCTGAACGTGCTGTTGAAATTGGATGTACTTATAAAATTGTCTCTGTTCCAGGTGAAGGAACAATTGTTGAAGTGAAGGTGCCATTAAAGAAGAATGAAATAGAAGCTACACCAAATTTGGAATCTATTTCGGATGATGTAAAACATATAGATAACGAAAAATTACTTGATGAAAATCAATAAAGCTAATTGGTGGTGAAAAAATGATCAATCTATTAATTGCGGATGACCATGAAATGGTTCGGATTGGGGTTTCCGCATATCTCTCTGCACAACCTGATATGACGGTTGTCGGAGAAGCAGAAAACGGCAAAGAAGCAGTAGAACTTGCTTTGGAGCTTCGCCCAGATTTAATTTTAATGGATAATGTTATGCCTGTTATGACAGGGGCTGAAGCAACTGCTGAGATTTTAAAACAATGGCCAGACGCGAAAATTATGATGGTAACAAGTTTCTTAGATGATGATAAAGTGTACCCAGCTTTAGAAGCTGGCGCTGTTAGTTATATTTTAAAGACATCGAATGCTAAGCAAATTGCAGATGCAATTCGAAAGACGATGAATGGCGAATCGGTATTAGAGCCTGAGGTTACTACGAAAATGATGCAGAGAATGCGCTCTAATACAACAGTAGCCTTGCATGACCAATTAACAGAACGTGAAATGGAAGTACTACTCCTTGTAGCTCAAGGAAAAACAAATCAAGAAATTGCAGATGAATTATTTATTGCCCTAAAAACTGTTAAAACGCATGTCAGCAATATTCTAGCAAAGCTAGAAGTACAAGATCGTACACAGGCAGTAGTGTATGCATTTCAAAATGGATTAGTGAAAAAATAATATAGTGATAATCTATATGAAGAAACGGATGCGATGGAATTCGCACCCGTTTTTATTTGGCTAAATTTTAAAGTGCCCTACTTCTGTTTGAAGGGTTTCAGCTAGTTTGGTTAGTGAATAGGAGCTTGTTGCAATCTCTTCATTTGCTGCTAAATGCTGATCAGTCGCTGAACTTGTTTCATTGGAAAGTAAGGCTACGTCTTTTGCATAAGCTTGTACTTGAATAATACTTTCTTTAACTGAGAAAGTAAGCTGTTGAATTTCCTTTATTGCTTCTGTCACCGTCTCAGCTTTCATCATTACATCGTCTACACTTTCTTGAATGGCATGAAATACTTGCAACGACTCCTGAGTCTTTTTAATGCCATCGTTTACTTTTGAGCCTCCATTTGTAATGGAATTTGCTGCTTCCTTACTCGCCAATTGGATTTGGGATACCATTGAATTGATTTCATTGGCAGATTCTTTTGACTGCTCCGCCAGCTTTTTCACTTCATTGGCCACTACTGCGAACCCTTTTCCATATTCCCCAGCACGTGCTGCCTCAATTGCTGCATTTAACGCAAGCAAGTTTGTCTGCTCTGATATTTTCGTTATTAATGAAGTGATATTGTGAATGACATTTGATTGAGATTCCATATTGTTGATCATATCCGTTGTTTCATTAAATGTTTGTTGAATTTTATCCATTTGATGAACAACTTCTGATACAACCTCTGATCCTTTTAACACAAGTTGATGTACAGAATTAGTAGAATGGATCATATTTTCATTACTTGATTCGATTTGATTGACACTCATATCAAGCTGATTCAATGTGTCAACAGATGAATCCATCAGTTGTACTTGTTGCTGACTTGTGGTTAATTGTCTTTCCGTAGAGGTTGCAACAAGTTGGGAGGAAGCTAACTGTTCTTCTGTTGTAGCAGATAATTGCTCAGCGCTGGATGAAAGGTGTACTGAAGAATCTCGTACCTTTTGAACGATATTGCGTAAATCGATAAGCATTTTATTGTACGTTTGGGCCATTAAACCAATCTCATCACTATTTTTAATTTGAAGGAACTCGCTCGATAGATTTCCCTGTGCTATTTCATTTAGACCAGTAGTCACTTTTCTTATTGGGTTTGTAATATAGAAGCCGATTACCGTTGCAATCCCAAGCCCTAAAAGAATATTAATGACTGTAATAATGAGTACAATATAATACGAAATCGTTTGGTGTGATTCTATATCATTTTTCACTTGAGCAATATTTTGACTTTCAAAATCGATAATTTTAGTTATTTGTGAGGATACGGTATCATTGATCACTTTCATCGAATTTAATGCCTCATCTAGATTTTGCCCCGCTGATTTTAATGAAACAATTTGATCGGCCAATTTATAAAACTTACTCGTAAAAGATTCAAGGGTAAGTATAGTATTGGATGTGTCATTATCTTTTGTCATTGCTTTTAATGTTGCAATTGCTACGAATCCAGAATTTTGTGACTCTTTAATTTCTACAATAGAATTTGGATTTTTTAACACGATATATTCAAAGACAGCTACTTCTGCTTCATTTTGAAGGACTTCTATCTCTTTTGCTAGATTAATCTTCTCGACTTCGACATTCAGAATATCTTGATATCGGTTGGATAAATCGTTAATTGTATACAAGGAGACGATACTAATTGTTACAAGTAAAAAAAGTACAAATCCAAATCCAAACCTTAGTTTTTTACGAATTGAAAATTTCATAGACACACCCCTCACTATCATATATTTTAATATTAGGAATTTTCAGTCTAAATATCAAGTATAAATGTACTAGATAGCTAGTAAAAAAAACCTATAACATAGTTATAGGTTTTTACAATCTACTATTTGTGCTTCTTATAGTTTAAACTTACTTACTTCTTGCTGTAATTTTTCAGCTAAGTCTGCTAAAGAGTGAGCACTTGACGAGATTTCTTGGTTCACTGCTAATTGTTGTTCTGTTGCAGCGCTTGAATCATTCGAGTATGCAGCTGCATCTTTTGCAAGTGTTTCTACTTTTATTACACTTTCAGTTACGGAGTCTGCAATTGCGTGAATTTCTTCTATTGCAGCCGAAACAGATTCTACTTTATCAATTACATCTTCAACGCTAGATTCAATTTCTTTAAAGACATGCAAGGACTCGTTTGTTTTTGTAATTCCTTCATTCACTTTTACTCCACCATTGGTAATGGCTTGTACAGCATCTCCACTCGCTTTTTGAATTTGATTAATCATTTTCTGAATTTCGTCTGCAGAGTTTTTAGACTGCTCAGCAAGTTTCTTAACTTCATTTGCTACAACAGCAAAACCTTTTCCATAGTCACCTGCACGTGCTGCCTCGATCGCTGCATTTAATGCAAGTAAATTCGTTTGCTCTGAAATTTCTGTAATGAGTGATGTAATATTTTGAATTTCGTTCGAATGTTTTTCCATTTCGACCATAATGGAATTCGTTTCATTAAATGTTTGATGAATAGTCTCCATTTGATTGGCAACGTCTGTAATAACCGTTGAGCCTTTTGAAACTAGCTTATGAACGTTATCGGAAGAGCGAAGCATTTCTTCGTTGCTCTCTGAGATTTGATTCATACCAGTATTCAGTTCACGCATTGCGTCAACAGAGGAAACCATTAATTTAACTTGTGTATCACTTGTCACTAACTGTTGTTCTGTCGATGTGGCTACCATTTGTGAAGAAGCTAGACTTTGTTCGGAACTAGCCGATAATTCTTCTGCACTTACCGCAAGTTGTGAGGAAGAGTCTCTTACTTTTCCTACAATGCTCTTTAGGTCTGTTAGCATTTTGTTGAACGTTTCTGCCATTAAACCTACTTCATCTTTATTTTTAATATGAATTGTGTCAATTAATAAATTTCCGTTAGCGATTTCGTCTAATCCAGTTGTCACCTTTTTAATAGGATTCGCAATGTTTCTACTAATAAATACTGTAATAGATAATCCTAGCGCAATACTTGCAATTATGATGACAACAATTAAAGTAAATATTGTTGATTTAAATGAATTGATATCAGCTTTTGCCTGTTCAACAGCTTCTTGCTGAAAGGCGACTAATTGAGATAAGTAAGTGACTATTTGTTCATTATGTGTTTTCAATTGGGCTAACGAACTGACAAAGGGTTTTCCCTTTTCTTTCATTTCAATCACTTTGTTGTTTGTTTCTTTATAAACTGTAAAATTCGTATTCACTTTTTCAATTAATTCACTAGATTCTTCATCTGTTACCATACTAGAGAGCTTTTCAAAAGCGGTTGCCCCTTGTTGTAAAGAACTATGTATTTTATTGATTACTTCAGGATCGTTAAATGAAACATATGCTAAAATTTGTGATTCTGCCTGAATTTGAGATTTCTCAATTTCTGAGGCAAGATTAATCTTTTCAAAATTATCACCGATAATTGATTGATATTTCCCTGTTAAAGCGTATAAAGATAGAATTGCAATTGCTCCGGCTACTAAAAGTAAAACATTTAATGTACTAAATCCGATCCATAATTTCCTCGCAATAGTGAACCTCATGTCGTCATCCCGTCCTTTATTATAAAACTAGAAATATTCAAAAAATTTTAATAGATAGGAATATTTTACATGATTCGCCATGCTTTGGGAAGTAAATTCAATTTTTGCAAGTAGATATAAATTACTAGATATTAGTATAAATAAAAAAGTCGATTTGTCACATTGGGGTATGTGAAACAAATCGACTTGAATTATTCTTATAAAGCTTTGATTTTTGCTACAACGTTTTCAACAGTAAATCCGTATTGTTCAATAACGATTTCACCTGGAGCACTTGCACCGAATTGGTCGATGGCAAGCACATCACCTTCGAATCCAACATATTTATGCCAACCGAATGATGATCCCATTTCAATTGCTAAACGTTTTGTTACTGACTTAGGTAATACAGACGCTTTATACTCAGCTGATTGTTGTTCGAAACGATCCATTGAAGGCATCGATACAACAGAAGCATCAATTCCATCTGCTAATAAAGCTTTTTGCGCTTCAACAGCTAATGCTACTTCTGAACCAGTTGCAATTAGAATCGCATCTGGAGTAGCTTTCGTAGCTGGTGAAACAACGTATGCACCTTTTGCGACACCTTCTTTAGCTAGTTCAGCTGATTTATCTAACACCGGTAAATTTTGACGAGAAAGGACAAGCAATGTTGGTGTAGATTTTGATGAAACGGCTAATTTCCATGCTTCAGCACTTTCGTTTGCATCAGCAGGACGAATTACAGATAGGTTCGGCATTGCACGGAATGCTGCTAAATGTTCAACAGGTTCATGTGTTGGTCCATCTTCCCCTACTGCAATTGAATCATGTGTGAATACATAAGTTACAGGTAATCCCATTAATGCAGATAAACGAACTGCTGGACGAACATAATCTGAGAATACGAAGAATGTTCCACCAAATACGTTTAATCCACCGTGTAATGCCATACCATTTAAAGTAGCACCCATTGCAAATTCACGAACACCAAACCAAATGTTACGGCCTTCTGGAGTTTCAGGGAAGAAGTCTCCGCCACCTTTGATTGTTGTTTTGTTTGAACCAGCAAGGTCAGCACTACCACCAAAGAATGAAGGTACTTTTTTCGCTAAAGCGTTAATGACTTCTCCAGATGAAGAACGTGTTGCTACAGATTTTCCAGCTTCATAAACAGGTACTTCTGCATCGAAATCTGCTGGCAGTTCATTGTTCATCGCTTTAATGAATTGCTCTGCTAATTCTGGGAATTCTGCTTTATAGCTTTCAAATTTTGCATTCCATTCAGATTCAGGTTTTGCACCTTGTTGTTCAGCAGCAGTATTGAATGTATCATATACTTCTTGCGGAATTTGGAAAGGCTCATGTCCCCAACCATAAGCTGTTTTAGCTAAAGTTGCTTCATCTGCACCAAGTGGAGCACCATGCGCATCTGCTTTACCTGATTTATTTGGAGAACCAAAACCAATGACAGTTTTGATTTCAATTAATGTTGGTTTGTCTTTAGATTGTTTTGCTTGTTCGATTGCAGCATTGATTGCATCAATATCTGTACCTTCAGCAACGTGAATGTAGTTCCAACCATATGACTCAAAACGTTTTTGAACATTTTCAGAGAATGATCTAGCTAAATCTCCATCTAAAGAGATGTCATTTGAATCATAAAGAACGATTAATTTTTCTAATTTTAAGTGTCCAGCTAATGAAATAGCTTCTGCAGCAACACCTTCCATTAAATCGCCATCTCCACATAATGCATATGTGTAGTGATCAACGATTTCGTGACCAGGTTTGTTATAAGTAGCAGCTAAATGACGCTCCGCCATTGCCATACCGACTGACATAGCAATCCCCTGTCCAAGTGGTCCAGTTGTTGCTTCTACCCCAACTGTATGGCCATATTCAGGGTGACCTGGTGTTTTAGATCCCCATTGACGGAAGTTTTTAATTTCTTCCATATCAAGTCCATATCCACCTAAATGAAGTAAGCTATATAATAACATCGATCCGTGACCTGCTGATAAAACGAAGCGATCGCGATTATACCATTTTGGATTTTGTGGGTTATGTCGTAATTGTTTAGTCCATAAAGTATATGCCATTGGAGCTGCACCCATTGGTAAACCAGGATGTCCTGAATTGGCTTTTTCAATTGCATCAATTGATAAAGTTCGGATTGCATTAATTGCTTGTAAATCCGCGTTTGTTGTCATTGGTAGACTTCCTTTCTCGTGCTTTTTTCTACTTATACAGTGTAGACAAATTTGAATAATAAAACAATCCTATATGATGATATTTTCGGAAATATGACATACTTTAAACAATTGTGTTATATCATTCTAGTTAATTTAAACGATTACGTTTTAATTGTTTCACTTTTTCAGGTGTAACATCGTTACCTTCAGCGTCAAACACTTGTACATTTTCTATTGTTCCGCGGAAGCTGTCTCGGAATGAATCTAAATATTCCCTACGTAGGACAGATTGCTCTTTTGCTTCTGCTTCAGTTAGTGTCCCTTGTTTTTTCTTTTTTGATAGTTCGTTTATTCGTGCGATTTTTTCTTTTGATAACATTATTGTTCCAACCTTTCTAAATACCAATACTTAAAAGGTAAGTAAAAAAGACTTGAGATGCAAGTGTTTAGCCCTCAAGTCCTTCAATATATTCCTGGTATCTGCGATGTACGGTTGCTTTACTGACTTGAAATCCTAATCCTCGTAATGTGGACGCAATTTCATTAAATGTAAGACCTTTGTTTCGTAAGTTGACAATTTCTTCGATTGGCACATCAATACGTTCTCTACCATCGTGATTCCCGCGATCTTTTAAGTTCAATTCTGGTTTATATCCATTTTCAACTGCACGTCGCATCCCACGACGAATTTTCGCATTATGAATTTTGCGTTGATATTCTTCTACAATCGCAAGTATTTCCAAAAGCATGGAATCCATTTCATTTAATGCGATCGGTCCTGCATCGTGCAGAGTGTATATAGTAGTTTCATATTTTTGTAATAGATGAATGACTGCCATTCGGGCATGTCCTCTTCCAAGGCGCGTTTCATCTTGAATAAATAATGCTTGTACTTGATTTTCTTTTATAAAATCCATCATTTCAAGTAAGCCATCACGGTCAACTTCGTAGCCACTCTGTTGATCTTGAAATGAAGCAAGTACTTTATAGCCTATTTGTTGAGCGTAACTTTGGAGTTCTTCTTGTTGTCGAGCAAGAGAGGTTTCTTGGGTGTTTTTCTCTGTACTTACTCTTGCGTATAAGACTGCATTTCGTTGTTCGTGTTTCATTGGTTATTTGTCGCTACCTTTACTTGGCTTTGATGTTCTTCAGTATCCTGTGCCATTATAACAATATCTCCTGATAATGGTATTGATAGGTCTCGTCCAGCTACAATAATTTCTCCATCTAAATTGTTTTCTACTTTTACTGCTTTGATCCATTCATGTGCTGGCATGTTGCCTCGGTATTTCTCAGCTAAAGACCATAAACTATCACCATGTTGTACTTCAATTTGTTCATATGTTGTGTTGCCATCATCTGTAATTAAAACATAAGCTGCTATTAAAAGAAACGCAGTGAAAAGAACCTTTACATAACTATTTTTTTCTAACCATTTCATACTTGTAACCTCTTTCCGAATGTTTGTTCGTATATGTATGTTCTTAATATAAAACCGAACATACGTTTTGTCAACACCTTTGTTCGAACTTATGTTTGCATTTTCCGTTTTCCGTTGCTATACTATATGTAACTAGTAATGATAGATATTCATACCAGAGGTGAGCTAGATTGAAAAAAGTTTCGAAAAGGCAGGAAGATATATTAGCGTTTATAAAAGAGGAAGTTCGTACTAAAGGGTATCCGCCTT
>DATMFE010000171.1:0-2688 GCA_035556295.1 Ureibacillus sp. | reverse complement strand
TTTTTTCCTTTTGAGTTGAAAAGCTGTTTGGCAATTCCACCCCAAACTTACAATCATATCATAAGGCCTTTTTATCTGGTTTAGGTTCATGTGTCAAACCCACTCCTTCTTTATTCCCTAATGGGATGGTTAGAGTTTTTTAAAGAAAACCAATGATATGCCCAAGCTCTATAGCTTTGCTTATTCATTTGACTTGTGCTTTTTGATCTAATGATACGATGATAGAGCGGGGTATTAAGATAACCTGATTGATACTTTTCTAATAACCGATCACAAACCGCGATATCCTCAAATAATCTCCCCCACTCACCTTCAAGCACTGGCCATCCATTTATGCTCCTAAGAAGATCTGTACGATAAAAACGTGGAATTAAAGGTGTAGCACTATAATGGGATATGTTAAATTCTGAAGAACAAAAAATTCCTTTATAAAATAAATAACCCTGACTCGTCTGCGTCCATAAATGATATTGACTTGTCATGATTGCAACTTCTTTAGGATTTTGCTCCATCGAACCGACAAACATTTCCAACGTTTGTGGAGGAATCCAGTCATCAGCATCTAATTCTATTAGAAAAGTACCACGTGCAATCTCAAGAGCCTCGTTTAACGCATATGCTTTTCCACGATTCGTATTGTTGCGTATAAGGTGGATACGACTATCTTTAAAACATGAGGCTACTCTATACGTGTCATCACAAGATCCATCATCCATTACAATAAGCTCCCAATCCTGAAATGTTTGAGCCAATACTGAACGGATACACCACCCAATTCGAGCTGCTTCATTAAAGGCACAAATTACAATACTCACCGTTGGTATGGATTCCATATTTAATTGTGAAACACTTTTTCGTCCCATATTGGGTAGTAAAAGAGAAAGATCTTGTTGACTTAATTGATAAAAGGAACTATAGACTTTTTGAAAACCGCTAGATGCTATATCAGTTACTAGAATGGAAGCTAAATCAGTATTTTTAAGCAAAAGGTCATAATTCATATAAGTAATAGATGGGGGAAATGAAGAAATGTGTAGTAATTGTTGCAATAGCCACGCTGTTTTCCAAATAATAGGTTTCGCTTTTGAACGTAATAAATAGTCAGATAAGGATTCGCTTTCTTGGAGTTTAGGTCCAATGATAATACTATTTTCCGTTGTGATACTTGCTAATAATACATGTAATTTTTTATCATTTATTACTTTCCACTTTTCTCCTTCACTACTCCATAGCACCCAGGGTGAGTTGACTTGTCTTAATATAAGAATCAATCGTTTAATATATTCATATGGCATCGGTTTGGCTTCTTCTAGAACTCTATAGTCCTTTTCCATAATATTTGTTAGCAACATTTGCATACCCTCCTATCAGCTAAAAGCTATGAATTAGAAAGGAGGTTTTCGATGATGTTATGAGCCTGCATCCCTCGAATTTTCCAAGTATTTTGTCGTGCAAATTTTATTCTGGATTCTTTAAAACTATCAGAGGTATTAAGAGATAAAAGATAGGCTAGTTTATTTCCGAAATCAGCATGGGTTGTTGCAGTAGTAACATATGGTTCCATATGAATACATTCAGGAAGAGCAGTAGACAACACCCGAACTCCGGTCGCCAGATATTCGTACGCCTTTACTGGATTTGTAGCAAGTGTAATAGGATGATATTTAAAGGGGATTATCGCTACATCAAAATGTTGAAGGTATTTTATCAATTCATCATGTGGCTTTTGTCCTAAAATATGGACGTTGTTTCGATCATCATAATTCGGTACATCTCCATATGGAACACCAATTGAAACAAAATTCACATTTGGAAAACGAAGGGACAATTTTGTTATTAATTCATGATCTACCCAATAAGCCCAAGCACCAATATAGCCTACAATAGGACCACTCGGTAAATCTAACGGTTTTTCGAATTTATCTGGCGTGAAGAAAGCCTCATCCGCCCCATTAGGAATAAGGGAAACGCTTTTTTCCGGATAAGCTAACGAGATTCTTTCCATAATAGTTCTTGCCGTACAAACAACGTAATCGGCTACTTGAATCATACTATGCTCATACTGTGCCCAGTGTGGAAACTCATCACAGCAATCATATACGACCTTGTCTGGCTGAAATATTTGGATACGTGTTCGAAGTTTAGACCAAGTAGTCCATACAACAACTTTTTGTGTTTTTCTTAATTCCTTTAGCTTAGTGTTAATAAAACGTTGGCAATCCGAAAATAAAAATACATTTTTAGCCACCTCTGTATATTCATGATCTAATGGATTAAGGTTTTCAAAAAATACAGTATGTCCAAGTTTCCCTAATTCAATCATCAACTGTTGGGGCCTTTGTTTCATATAGGTCCAATCAAGAGTTTTAGGATAAATAATAATTGCCATTTGTACAACTCCTTTTTCCAGAAAATATATCGGCAATTTAGCCATTATATAGATGTCAAAAAATATTTTCAGGAACACCTCTACTAAATGAAAAATTCTATTCTTTATTAGTAGAAGGGTACAATGCAAGTATATAATTTAGTTTAATTATTAAAATAAGATTATCATTTGCTCAAAATAGATTATTTATCACTATGTACCCTCCTTTGTTACTTGGCAATTTAGCTTAATAAGCTTCTCAAATTACAATTCAATTAGACAAGAACTCTTACAGAAATTATAGAAGATATAGGAATATT
>DATMFE010000170.1:0-2286 GCA_035556295.1 Ureibacillus sp. | reverse complement strand
CCTTCCTCCAATAGAATGGGCGCTCTTCCTTTACTTCATAGACTTCAGATGAAGTTAACCACGAATTTGACTTGCAATTTGATTGTCAGCATCTGCAAGAGCTTTACCCGTATTGCTAAGCTGAACAGCGATATCTTCAAGCAATTGCTGCATTTGAATAAATGAAGGTTTTAATGCCTCGTATTGCTCGCTAAATGCTCTACTAGCTTCCCCTTCCCAAGCTCCTTCTAATTCTTTAATCATTGAATTTAGGCGGACAATTTGTTCCCCTACTTGACTGCTCTCACCATTGTAGCGGGTAGACATGCTTTCTAACTCTGCTGGCGTTACGCGAATAATTCCTGACATATACATCTCTCCTCTTCTTTGATAATATGTTAATTGTAAGAAACATTATTCCGCACGGTCAACAATAGATTAGTTAATAAAGGAATAACAGTTACAATTACCCAAATCATCAATAGTTATATTAGATTAGTAATTTTATTACAATAGGAATTTACACTTAATTTCAGTCGATATTCCTTAACGATCTATATAAGTCCAATTTGATTTTGGACATCCTTACATTCCATCTAGTCAGCGGAACGATTTTTGGCCCCTATGCGTGCAAGACTACGTTCTCACACGCGCAGAGGCATAGAAAGAGCATATTTTGAAATAAAAAGGGCCATACTTCCTTTTTGAAGTATGACACCCTTTAAAAATAATCGACTCAATAACTTGTTAAAAACACTTTTCCTTTGGTTTCTTTAGAAGATTCAGCAACATCAATAGCCTTTTTTACATTCGACAAGTCATGCTTAGAATCTACCATCATCAAACGTAATTTTTTATCATTTATTAGATTTATTAATCGGTTAAAGGTTTCTTGCCATTTATCCGATGAGACATTCTTATTCCAATTCCGTAAATGAAATATATTAGCATGCACTTTTGCTTTACTTATAATTTCTGCCCAGTTTACTTGTACCCCTGATAACAGACCGATAGTTAAAAAATGACCATTAGGGTGCACAGAAAAAGCCAAATCGTTTCCACATGAACCTCCAACGGAATCAATAGCAGCATCTGCACCAATTCCATTTGTTAATTCCATAACTGTTTCATAGAGTGGAACTTTAGAAGTATCTATAACATAAGAAGCACCAAGATGAAGTAAATCTTCTGTATATTTATTATTCCTAGTAACTGCAATCAACCGAAAACCTAAAACCTTCGATAATTGAGCAAAAATATGTCCAATAGAAGAACCACACGCGTTAACCAATAAAACATCATTCGATTGTAATTTTAAAACTTCCGTACAAGTTACCCAAGCTGTAACTGGATTGATATACATCTGTGCTGCCGTAAAATCATCAATAGAATCAGGTATAGGAACGGCAAATTCTGCTGATGTCTTAACAAACTCTTGCCACGTGCCTTCCCCGCGTAAAGGTAAAACACGCTTACCAATTAGGTTTTTAGAAACTAAAGGACCTACCTCTTCTACAATGCCCACCCCTTCATAACCAGGAATATTCGGTAAAGAAATCCGCTGAGCATATGCCCCTCTAATCGGTATTAAATCAGAAGGATTTATAGGTCGGGCTAACATTCGAACAAGGACTTGATGATCTTTTGGTGGTTCTATACTTTTATCTTCAACTTTTAATACATTTTGAGGACTACCAAATTCATAGAATTTAATACATTTCGCATCCAAAATTATAAGTCTCCTTCATATAAATCAGATTTATTTAATTATAAAAGGGCCCCTTAGAACAAACAAAAAGAGTCTAAGATGATTCATCTCAGACTCCTTTATTTGTTTCTTATTAAGCACGTGAATTATACGTACCTTCAACTGTATTAATGATTAAATCGTCTCCTTCATTAATGAAGAAAGGAACTTGAACAGAAAGACCTGTTTCAAGAACAGCTGTTTTTGTACCGCCAGAAGATGTATCTCCTTTAATGCCTGGTTCTGTTTCTGCTACTTTTAGAACAACCGTTTTTGGAAGTTCAACACCTAACGTTTCGCTGTTGAATGTCATGATGTGTACTTCCATGTTTTCTTTTAAGAACTTTAATTCGCGCTCGATGCTTGATGCTGGCAGCTCGATTTGCTCATAAGATTCATTATCCATGAATACATGGCTGTCACCGCTTGCATATAAATATTGCATTTTACGGTTTTCGATACGTGCTTTCGCTACTTTTTCACCTGCACGGAATGTTTTTTCTTGAATTGAGCCGTTACGTAGGTTACGAAGTTTAGAACGTACAAACGCAGCCCCTTTA
>DATMFE010000169.1:0-4406 GCA_035556295.1 Ureibacillus sp. | reverse complement strand
AAATCGTTAGATTGTTCAGGGTTAGTTCGTGCTGATTTCTTCTTAACAAAAGAAGGAGACTTCTATATTAATGAAGTAAATACAATGCCTGGTTTTACGCCATTTAGTATGTTCCCGTTATTATGGAAGCATACAGGGGTGGAATATCCAGTTTTAATTGAAAAGCTCGTCCAACTTGCGCAAGAACGTTATGAAGAGAAACAAAAAATTAAATATACAGTATAACTATTGTTATTTATTTGTTAATTAGATGAGGTAGGATGTAGGCAGAAGCGCTAGAATATATAGGCTTCTGCTTTGTTTTATAATGAAACAGCCTATAGGAGGAACGGAAAATATGATAAATCGCACGTTAAAGCAGATTCATGAGATGGTAGGTGGCCTAAATGTAATTGCAGAATGGGAGTCTGTTCAGGTTGCTGGCGTATCGATTGATTCTCGGAAAGTAGAGCAGAATAACTTGTTTGTTCCGCTGCGTGGAGAGCAAGTCGACGGTCATAAGTATGTCGAGAAAGCAATTCAACAAGGAGCTGCTGCTTCTTTATGGCAGCAAAATGTCCCGAATCCACCAAAGGATATCCCCCTTATTATCGTGGAGGATACAGAAGTGGCATTACAAGAACTAGCAAGAGCTTATCGTGGACAGTTGAATGTGAAAGTAATTGGCGTGACAGGAAGCAATGGGAAAACGACAACAAAGGATATGACCGCTGCTCTTTTAGCGACGACTTATAAGGTACATAAAACAAGTGGGAATTTTAATAATCATTTAGGATTACCGCTAACGATTTTGTCGATGACAGAGGATACAGAAGTAGCCATTTTAGAAATGGGGATGAGTAATCGAGGGGAAATTGAGTTTCTTTCAAAGCTAGCTCGCCCTGATGTTGCGATTATTACAAATATTGGAGAATCTCATTTGTTAGATTTAGGGTCAAGAGAAGAGATTGCTCGTGCAAAGCTAGAAATTATCGAGGGTCTCGCTGATGAAGGAACATTTATTTATTACGGAGATGAACCTTTATTGTCAGAGCAAATCCAAAATCGAGATAAAGATTTGCGTATCCAATCTTTCGGTCGTTCTAGTGAGAATGATTTATATGTAACTTCAATTGAACAACGAAATGATAGTACGGCTTATAAGGTTGCGGGTGCATTAGTGGGTTCTTACGAAATTCCGGTTCTTGGGAATCATAATGTGATGAATTCCTTAGCAGCTATGCTGGCAGCTAAGGAATTGAAGGTGGACCAAGTAAAAATAGAAGAAGGGTTAGCTTCGGTTCGATTAACGAATATGCGAATGGAAATAGTTGAAGGGGCTAAAGGAGAAAAGGTAATTAATGATGCTTATAATGCTAGTCCTACATCAATGAAAGCAGCGATTGAATTAATTGAAGGGCTATCTGGATTTGATCGAAAAATTCTTGTGTTGGGTGATATGTTGGAATTAGGTTTACAAGAGCAGGATTTTCATTTAAAAATTGGTCAACGTATTTCAAAAGATGAAATTGATGAAGTATTTACTTATGGTCCTCTTGCTGAACATATTGCCATAGGTGCGCGTGAAACATTTGAGGAGAGTCGTGTATTTTCTTTTCAAAATAAACAGCAATTAATTGAAGAATTAAAAAGACATACGCAAGCTAATGATCTTATTCTTGTAAAAGCATCAAGAGGTATGCGTTTGGAAGAAGTTGTTCAGGCATTACAAAAATAAACAAAAATCGGTTTACTCGCATGGGTAAACCGATTTTTATTTTATTTGAGGTTTTTAAAGGGGTGAAGAGCAACTTTCTAATAAAGGGTACCTGCGATTAAACAAATATCATCATTGATTTCAGAGTGCCTCATTCGTGAAACTAACATTTCGTGCAGAAGGGTGGATGTGTCTTGATGAATCTTTTCTTTAAATTCTTGTTGAAGTGTATCAAAACGTAAAATATTTGGGTGATTAGGTGATTCAATTAAACCACCCGTATAGACAATGAAACGACTGCCAGGTTCGTAATAAAATGAATGTTTTTCGATGTCTAAATGCGGATTCAGTCCAATGGGAATAGAATTGGTTGCTAATATGTGTGTATTCTCTGTATGTGGACAATAAATAATAGCTGGTGGATGACCGCTGTTGACATATTGAAATTGGCGTTCCTTTGTATTGATATATGCAATAAAGGCAGTGAAATAGGTGGATTTATATGTCTCCTCATCTAACTTTTGAAACAATCTTCCCATATGTTCATGTAACTCTTTTGTTATTTTAAACGGATCTTTTACGCGTTTGATTAAGCCTGGCATTAAGGAACGTATGGCCATACTAATAAGAGCAGCATACACACCTTTTCCGGAAACGTCAATCATAATAAGGCCGTACTCTCCCTCGTCTATATGCATCCAAAAGAATAAATCACCAGATATCTCACTAGATGGTTGGAAAATCCCTTGAATTTCTATGTCTGTTTCTGAAATAGGTGGAGGCAAGACAAGTTGTTGGATATGTTTAGCTAGAGCTAAATCCGCTCTGATTCGGTTGCGAATGCTTTCGAGCTCCTGCTCTTTTACTTTTGCTGCATATAATTGTATGCAAATATTTTGTAAAGACTTTAATTTTACTTTTACCTCTATTAGGTCAGCGGGAATTTGAATGGTCTCGTAGATTGTTTTTTTCGGAAGTGCGTAGGGCTCTTTCATTCTTTTTGTGCGTTTATAAACAAATAATATTGGTATTTCATACTTGTCAATAAGCTCGATGATTTTCAATAAATATATCGATTCTTTTGAATAATATAAAGGTAAGATAAAGAGCATTTGATTAGGGTGCTGCTTTTGTATAGTTGCTAATGCCTCTTGTTCAGTTAGGGTGATTACATTTATATCTAAATCCTGTAATATATGGTTAATTTCTTCACATTCTGGGAGTTTAAGTGTATATAGTCTCATGGTTATTCCTCTGGTTTATTTTGAAGTGTGATCAATCTAGATATATTTTACCATTTAACACACTACTTTTAAAAGTTATACATGATTTTGTTTCTTTTAATGTTTAAGCTATATTATATAATGTTAGGGTTTTGGGAAACAATAGGATTAAATGGAGCAAGCATTTTAAGTGAGATTCATGATTGGATATCCTTTATTGCAATAGTGGTTATAAAATGATAATATATAGTATGGGTTTAAACGCCTTAATAACGTATTCGTTTTTTTTATGTTGTTAAGTCAGTTCAAGTTATTCAAGTTTTGTCATGAACATGAACGATTTCATGATTTTGATTTTGAAGGACTATGTACTTTTTAGATTAAATAGGCCGAGCGTCTTGATTATAAATAAAAGCTGCCTAATATGGCGGCTTTAGTTGCTCATACGGAAGTAAGCTTACGCTTTATCCACTTCTGCATTTCCTCAACGCACCGTGCCTGTTTTTTGTATAGAATCTTGGCTCTCGTCAAGTTAGATAGGCAGCTCCATCGGCTGCATGAAAAAGTAAGGTGCAGCAGCCCTCACCTAAATGTTCGGTTCAATTACCGATTATGCTACTTTAACTTTTCCAATTTGAATTTCATCTTGGCTATATATACGAGTAATAAAATGCGCCTATGTTTACAAACATAGTAATGTGTATTTGCTATTGCATCCAGCACAGTAAGAGAAGGCTGATGTATGTTATTTGTTAAATCCATATATTGAGTTCAGCCGAACTAATAAGGTAATTGTTTAGGTGATTACAATTCCTTTTTTATACTGTTGTGGTATACATGATCAGCATAGGGATGATTTTGAAACAACTGCCGATTTTAGGGGAATAGGATAAGTGCAACTACGCATCTATCTGCCTGAAGATGAGCCAACTGGTGAATTTTCTTTATACGAGGTAAAGTACAACCTCCGTCACATTTGTTGTAATTTGAACAAGAACCGTTGCAACATGCACTGATAAATTTATGATATTAAAAGGAGCACGAACACATTGACATTGTTTAGCGAATTAGGATTAGATAGAACGTCTATGAAATCAATTGAAAAAATGGGATTTGAGGAAGCGAGTCCGATTCAAGCTCAAACGATTCCATTAGCGCTTGAAGGGAAAGATATTATCGGTCAAGCTCAAACTGGAACAGGTAAAACAGCAGCATTTGGTATTCCGTTAATGGAAAATATCGATATAAATGACGAGAATGTACAAGGAATTGTCATTGCTCCGACACGTGAACTTGCGATTCAAGTTTCCGAAGAACTTTTCAAACTGGGCTACGGAAAACGAGCGCGTGTACTAGCGGTATATGGTGGTCAAGATATCGATCGTCAAATCCGTGCTTTAAAGAAGAAACCACATATTATTGTTGGTACACCAGGTCGTTTACTTGACCATATTAAACGTAAAAACATCCGTTTAGGTAATGTACAC
>DATMFE010000168.1:0-3395 GCA_035556295.1 Ureibacillus sp. | reverse complement strand
TAAAAAGAATTAAAATGGATGAAAGTATAAAGTTATAGCTCATAATGTGAATTCCTCCGATAGTGTTTTCCCGTAAACACTAAATATATAGTTAATTATAAAATTATGTAAATTGAAAAATCCATTTTTAGTATGTCTATTCGTATGTTATCATGTGGTTTCTTATTTACAATATTATTTTCATATGTTTGTTAGTGAATCAATCACTAGCCTCATCTATCTATCCTCCCTATCTTGTTACTTGCATGTTTCGTCTCAGATGATTTTAAAAGACATACCCTCCCATCCTTTTCCCTACAAATAGGTGAAATTCTTTCTTTGTAATTTTTTATCTATCGAAATAAAAAATAGACATATTCTTTTAATCTGAATATGCCTAAGTATTAATGAAAGATTTAGTTACTATTACCGTTCGTTGGTGTAAGTCTTTTTTGTTGTCGTTGTTCTTCTAGGAGACCCATCATTAACGATTGAATCAAACTTGTTACAATATTTGAATGTACAGGACTTACAAGATTTTTTGTTTCAAGAGCATCCCTAGTGAGATTATACAATTCATATTGTTCAGGGACAGCCACTGTTTTCGTTACTATTGTTGAAACAGAGACAGTGACCTCTTCGTTAATAGGAGTTTCATTCTTGATTTCCGTTACTTGGTCTTCTACCCCTGGGTTACTCCAAAATTGCGGATTGTCAAAGTAACGGGAAAACTTCCATAGCTCCTTTTCCCTATGTTGACCTGTTGGAAGATAAGCAATGACAGATTCAATGTGGTTTGGCTGGACAACAGAATAATAAGGTTGGCCACTAATACTAATCTGAGATAGTCCTCTTGTGACATCATCATCAGTCATAAAATAAAGCGGTTCATTTGCCCTTAGGAAAGAATCATCCCCATGGAGAAGTGGTGTTAAATCTCTTCCTACTAGTGGATGTGTTTCAGAATGATTTTTTCTTAACTCCTCCTGAATTTTATTTTCATCAATTTTAGCCAATCCTAACATAGTTGGTAGGATGTCTACATGACTAGTCAACATATCCGTCGTTTGCCGAGTTAAAAATAATTTTGGACTATGAACAATAAATGGAACATGAATCGATTCTTCGTAAGCGTTATACCACTTTTGAAATAATCCCCCATGAGAACCTAATAAATCTCCATGGTCAGAAGTAAAAATCACAATTGTATTTTCATAAAATTTACTAGATTTTAGTGCATTGTATACTTTCCCCATTTCTTGGTCGACTTTTTTATGAAGGGAAAAATAAAGCTGACGATAAAAAAGACTATCTCTAGTTGGCTGGAAGGTTTTATGGTAAGTCTCTTTGTAACTTTGTTGTGCAGATGGCTTTGTATCTAATAATTCATCCGACGTAGGAGCAGGCGGGATAAGAGGAACGGAAGGATCTATTTCAAAATTAAATAATGGGCTAAATTCAGTTACATCCCCGAATAACGTAATATCATGTGGATTTAAAAAAGAAGACACTATCAACCAAGGTTGACTTGGATTAACACTATCTGCTTCAAGTGAATGAAGTAATTCAACTACTTCCCTTGAAAACACTTCATCACGCCCACTTGTTCCAATGGCAGCAGATGTGGCCGAATAACGAGGATTGGATCCATGTGGTTCAGGACCAAGCCAACCCGAAAAGCCGTATTCGTTTAGACGGTCAGATTCCAAATAAGTCCTTTCAAGATTTCGATCAGGTACACCGGTATTTGGATCATAACTAGGCAATGAGTTATGAGTTCCTGGTATTAATATATCCGCAACGCTCGCATGCCATTTCCCCTTCCAAAATGTACGGTATCCTGCTGTACGAAAATAGTCCCCGAAAGTAGGAACTGTATTAGGGTCTAACCAAAATACATCCGGTTCAAATGGAGACGCAGCACCCCCAGTTGTTTTAGTAAGCCCATGTAATGAAGGGTATTGTCCCGTATACAATGTTGCTCTACTAGGGGAGCATGCCGTGCTTCCAATGTAATGGTTTAAAAATTCCATCCCATTTTCTCGCAATAATTCCTGCGTCTTTAGATTTTCCTTACGCCATTTCTTTAGTTCCTTATTTTCATACACAGTTGGAAAGCGTTGTTCATCCACTAAAAAGATAAGAAAATTAGGTTTTGATGCCTGAAGGTTCTTCTCTTTCTGCATCCTATGCTCTCTTTCCATACATTTCCCCCCTGCAAACATTAATGATTAAAATATCATACGTTTACAGATTAAAAATGACCATGCACTTTTACGAGTATTATTTAGTAAGACTCATAATAAACCTTAGCTTCCTAACCTCATCTAGTTGTTGTATGGTTACCCTCACCATATTAATTAATAATTTTAAGTAACTGAAACTATTTCCATTATTTTACGTAGAAAAGAGAAAGGAAGTGGCTATGGTGCGAAAAATTATTTTATGTGTAATCATGATACCTATATTATTTCTAACTAATTATTTGGTAGAACAATATCACCTTAGTGAAACATCGAAAATACTGGAAGATTTTCAGTTTGTAACACCGGAAAGTTTTAATGCTTTGTCGATTGTGCAATATCCTGAAAAACGAGTATATACAAGCTTTCATGATGATGAAGTACAACAAATGCGAAACACGTTGAATAAATTAGAGTTAAAGAAAGCGCAGCGTTTATCCATGAGTGAAAATTATACGAAAATAAGATTAATGGAGGACGGCTCGCGTAATTATATTGAATATTATTTATATGACAATGGTTTTATTGAATATGTAGAAGATGGGTTAGCTGGTGGTAAGAGCATTACTTATAAAATGGAAGAAGAAAAGTTAAATGCTTTCCTTGCCACATTATTGATGGGAAAAACATTAGAGTAGATTGAAATGAATTGAATAAAAGAAAATAAGTATATTCTACTTTTACAATTTTGATTAACTTAGTTTGCGCTAAAGTACCAGTAGTTCAGCTTTTCAGCTAATAATGCGAGGATTGACGCTCTAGTAGTTATAAGAACAAACAACCACCTCATTTTTCTCTAGGTGGTTGTTTTTATTGACCGCACTTATTTATGATACGGTTCACCGTAACTTTTCTAAGTGCGCTTTTTTAATGATCTTTTGCTAACTCTGCATCCTTATCAATTCTGGAAATCCATTATCCTCTACTTGACTAAGATAGGGTTTTTCAGGAAAACATATTCTTGGTATGATGTTAAGGTTGTGTAATTACTATGTCACACATTTACATTCATCTAAGAAAGAGGTATTTATGCACTCCACAAAATTATTAAAGCAACATTGGTTCCAAATCTTTACACTTTCTTTATTAACATTTGTTCTCGGGACAAGTGAATTTGTTATTGTCGGAATCTTAACAGATATTTCTTCAAGTCTTAATATTACTAATGCAAAA
>DATMFE010000167.1:0-2251 GCA_035556295.1 Ureibacillus sp. | reverse complement strand
ATCTTCTAATTCCGTAATAAAATCTCGATAAGTTGGGATAACGGTAAGGGAGATAACGTCGTACATGGTTTGATCGTCCTTGTAATTTTGTCCTGTAACGCTGTCGTAGGCATCGAGTGCTATGTTCTCTAATTCTCCAGCGTGTTTTAGTTCTTTGTTCACATAATTCAGTAAATCTTCTTGTACAGGGTCACTTCCGCACCCAACCAAAAACACACTTATGAGTAAAAAAAAGTATCTAAATAAAATTTTTCTCATTAGGCATCTCCTCTCTGTTTCAGTTTATTGAAGAAAGGGGTTGACACATTACCTTGTTTTTTCTTTATCAATAAATATATTTAGCTAAAATAAAAACCGAGTTAATAACTGGTTGGTAAGTGAGATTTGAATAAGTATCCATATTTTAAACAAAAAATATCTTTCCTGTTAGTCATTCAAAAGAAAAAGTGGTTTAATGATTGGGGGAAAGATGAAGCAATGACTGTGCAATTGAAGATGAAGGATTAATCCACCTATATCTTTTTGGGGGGATGGACATGTGTAGGAAGTAAAACGAGAAGCTCGCTAGAATATTTTGTTCTCTATGAATCGAAATGGGATTTGTATATGCTGGATTAAAGCATGTAGGAGAGCGTTATGAAATTATTAATTTTAATAGGAATTAATGATGATTACATGAGTCAATGGAGTCTTAGCCAACTTGTTAGTTTGAAAAACAGATAAAGATAATTTAGAAGAGTCGGCTACGTGCCGATTCTTTTTGTTTATATGGATGGCAAGCGGAAGGGATATAGTATATTTTTTCTGACTTGATTAGAGTGATGAAAGGGGCATAGGGAAATAAACTTTTTTAAAGGCTGCATGTAGGGGAAGCTCTATTATCTATTTTAATGTGGATTATCGTTATTTTTGCTATACGAGCTTTAATAAATTAATCAACAACTTCATGATTTAAGAAATGCCTTGTACCGAGCGAGGGTGTCCTATTTTATGAATGGTGTGAATATTTTAAATTATCCCAAAAATTACATATCGACAAAAACTAATAAGTATTTTATATTCAATGTAGAAATCAATCATGTTGCGTTGATTGTTTTCTTTTTACTCATTTAGACAGTCAGTTATCCTTAAAAACTGACTGTCTTTTTTTATGACCTTATGCCTATAGTTTGCTCCGAACTGATTACGGCTATTTTATGCCATAAAAGAAAAGTAACAATACTTTAATGTTGATGATATTAACACAATCAGGAAATATTGTATCATAATAATATGGATAGAATAGATATTGATAACTTGTTAGCAGAAACAGTGGGTTTAGTTGATGAAGGGTATAAATTTGAGGAAATAAAAAAAATAGACATTGATCAATTGCTTGATTCTTAGTGGGAAGCCGGATTTTAATTCTGGCTTTTTTTATTTTACAACACCATGATTCCAGTTTACTCTGATTCGATCGAAGCTATTTTTTCGAAAAGCAGGTGACCACATTGGAGTATAGAATCGGAATTGAAGCTTTATGCACTATATTAGGATTTGCGGTCAGCTTCTTAACCTTTAATATTCCATATTCTAGATAATCTAATGTTAAGGAAGAAGTTTAAGTGATTTGAGAATGTTGGTTATATTTTATGTCATTTTTCATTATATGAAAGATAAGTTATGAATATAAAGTCCTGGTTAATAAGTAACTAAATAAAGATTTTCTTAATAATTTTTACATAATTTATACATCATGCACAATAAAAGTACTATAATGAGTTTGGAATGGCAAAGAAAATCGGAGGCACTATGAAAAATTTATGGAAAAGAAATAAACCTACTGTTGATAGAGAATATTTTTTAACATATAAAAATGATGTTCGAATTGATTTACATAAATACTCCAAGTTATTAACGCAAATTGAGATGATTCATTTAACACATGAAGATTTATGCAGGATTCGTTCTATCCAAGATACGGTTAATGAACATTTAGTAGATTTAGTGAGTCGTTTCTATAAGAATCTTGAAAAAGAGTCTTCGTTAATGCAGATCATTGAAAATAATAGTTCAGTTAGTCGATTACAAAAAACACTTCAAAAACATATAGGTGAGATGTTTTTAGGTGTTCTTGATGATCAGTTTGTAGAACAGCGCTATACTATTGCTCATGTCCATGTTCGAATCGGCTTAGATCCTAAATGGTATATGAGCGCCTTTCAGGATCTGCTGCAGTCTATATTAACGATTATTATGCCGACTTGTCATA
>DATMFE010000166.1:0-2376 GCA_035556295.1 Ureibacillus sp. | reverse complement strand
AAAAGTCATTCAGCTTACCTTCGTTGGGGAAGATGTAGAAAGTCCTCTTATTACAAAGTTAGTTCGTAATTTTGAATTAGATGTTAATATTGTCCAAGGGAAAATTTCACAAACACGAAATGGCTCTTATGGAACACTATTTATTCATATTGATGGAAGTAATGAAGAAATTCTTCGCGCTATTCAATTTATAGAAGAGCAGCAAGTAGGCGTGGAGGTGATGACGCATGCTTGAAGAATTATTGCCGAATATAAATTGGGAAACGATGATTGAAGCAACAAATGAAACGTTGTATATGACAGCGATTTCTGTTGCGGCCACTTTCTTTTTAGGGATTATACTTGGATTAGTTTTGTTCCTAACAGGGAAGGATAATTTATGGGAAAACCGATTCATCAATTGGATCATCAGTGCTTTTGTTAATATTTTCCGCTCTATCCCGTTCATCATTTTAATTGTGTTATTGATTCCATTTACGAAAGCGATTGTCGGAACGATGATTGGGGAAAATGCAGCATTGCCTGCACTTATCATTGGTGCTGCACCGTTTTACGCACGAATGGTTGAAATTGGTCTTCGTGAAATTGATAAAGGGGTTATTGAAGCGGCAAGATCGATGGGAGCCAAAACGAGTACAATTATATGGAAAGTACTGCTTCCAGAATCTATGCCCGCGCTTGTTTCGGGAATTACTGTTACATCGATTGCTTTAGTCGGTTATACGGCAATGGCTGGAGTAATTGGGGCTGGAGGACTTGGGAATTTAGCTTTTTTAGAAGGGTTCCAGCGTAACCAAAATGACGTAACAATCGTAGCGACAATCATTATTTTAATAATTGTCTTCATTATTCAAATGCTTGGAGACTTTATTACATCAAAATTAGATAAAAGATAAAAGGGGATGAACAGAATGAAAAAGTTTTTAGGGTTTGCTTTAATTTTAGTTTTATCAATCGCCCTAGCTGCTTGCGGCAATGACAACAAAGATAATCAAGACGAAAAAGCCGCAGATAATGCAGAAGGCAACACAACGCTAAAAGTTGGCGCATCTAATACGCCGCATGCTGTTATTCTTGAAGAAGCAAAGCCGCTTCTTAAAGAAAAAGGTATTGATCTAGAAATCGTTCCATTCCAAGATTATGTATTGCCGAACAAAACATTAGCAGAGGGAGAATTGGATGCTAACTATTTCCAACACATTCCTTACTTAGAATCACAAATTGCTGAGAATGGCTATGATTTTGTGAATGCGGGCGGTATTCATATTGAACCAATCGCAATTTATTCTAAAAAATACAAAAACTTATCTGAACTTCCAAAAGGTGCAACACTTATTATGAGCAGCTCAGTAGCTGACCATGGCCGTGCGCTTTCTTTACTTGAAGCAAATGGTTTAATCACTTTAAAAGAAGGTATTGATAAAACAAAAGCAACAGTTGAAGATATTGTAGAGAACAAACGCGATATTAAATTTGAAGCGAAATACGAAGCTGCTCTTCTTCCAGAAATTTATGCAAATGGAGAAGGAGACGCTGTATTAATCAATTCTAACTATGCTATTGATGCTGGTTTAAATCCTCTTGAAGATTCAATTGCTATTGAAGATTCAGAATCACCATATGTAAACGTTATTGCAGTGAATAAGAAAGATGAAAACAACGAAGCGATTAAAACATTAGTAGAGGTTTTACGCTCAAAAGAAATTCAAGATTTCATCACGAAAGAATTTAAGGGTGCCGTTGTACCTGTAAGTGAATAAGTGATGAAGAGGGGCGACTTGTTAATAGGCAAGTCGTCTTTTTCAGGTGTTTCTAGGATAGATAAAAGTCAAGAAGTACTATTTTACTCTGATTAAGTGAAAAAGGTCTTTCAACGATAGGCCTTGAAGGGTAAAATGATAAGTGTTGAGTTTAGATACATATGGGAATACTATTTAACAGGCTTTATTTTTGCTCAACATGCGATGTTGAATGACATCATCCAACAATCAACAGCGTTCCACACCGAGACTTCAATGTTAACTATTAATGTGTAATGTCATAATGGATGTTTTCTCGTATAATAATATGTCGGAAACAAAAGATAGTAGAGGTCAGATGTTTGATTTTATGTTTACATATTTGTTGATGGAATGATGAAATAAGTAATAAAGTAAGGTGTGACATAAATCACGTATAATAGTTGCTTCTTAATTAAATTTGTTATAAAATTGTAATGAGAATAAAATGAGAATGCATGTTAAGAAAATAAAAACACATTATTTTCTAAATAAAATAGGAATTAGTTCACGGAGGTATAATTATGTCAGGTTCTACTTTAACGATTAAAGATCTTCATGTATCAATTGAAGGTAAAGAAATTTTAAAAGGGGTTAA
>DATMFE010000165.1:0-6891 GCA_035556295.1 Ureibacillus sp. | reverse complement strand
GTCCGATTTTATATTCTAAAACATCCTGGAAAAAGAGACTCCAGTGCAGAGAGCAATAGTGAAATTGCTCACGTAGCTGAATCAATGGCAACATTTGATATTGGGGAAAATCAACATGTTGCTGATAGTACAGCAAATGATAGTTCTAAGGGAATACCGAGCGATTTTGAATTACCAAGAACAGAAGAAGCATTGCCTATTAGGTAATCGTTGTAGTGAATGAAGGATAGCGCATAACAATCCATGCAATTAATTGACAACTAATGAGTGCAACAAGATAAGCCGATATAACAATAGTTTTTTGTTAATAAATAAAATTGATGTTTTACAATTAATTACCGTCAAAGTAAATACTGACTTGTAAAGAAAATGAACAGATTTTGAACCTCAATCAAGCTTTCGAGCTACATAGTGATCCTCTAAATATGATAGTCCTCATCAAGTAAAGGAGGTGAGAGTTAGATCATTACTGACTGACCGCACAGTAGTGATACCATTCTTCCCAAACTCTACTGAGTTCACTGAGCAAGGTAGAGCTTAACAATTGAATATTGAAAAGTAAGAGATACTAAACACGAGGCAAAAACAGAGTCGAAGCAAAAGCTGCTTCGACTCTGTTTAAGTTATTTTATAGGTTATTCATCAAGGATGTGGCCAAATATATTTTATTTTAGTCCAACTGTATCTAAAGTAAGCAAATCAAGTAATTCATCGTCTTGTAACTCAGTCAGCCAGTTGCTGGATTGGATTAATTCTTCGGATAGTGCAGATTTAATTTCAATCATCTTATCGACTTTTTCTTCGATTGTTCCGATTGTAATAAATTTATGCACTTGTACAAATTGTGTTTGACCAATTCGATATGCGCGGTCTGTAGCTTGATTTTCCACTGCAGGATTCCACCATCGATCTGCGTGTAAGACATGGTTTGCTGCAGTTAAATTTAAGCCAGTTCCACCAGCTTTTAACGAAAGTAAGAAAATAGGAAATTCACCTGACTGGAACTCCTCAACCAATGAATCACGTTGACCTTTTGGCATACTACCTGTTAAAAAAGGAACATCTATATTTAGTAATTCACTAAAACAGTGTTGTAATAAATGACCCATGCCAATATACTGGGTGAAAATTAAACATTGTTCACCATTCTCAACAATTTCACCAGCAAGTTCAACAATACTTTTCAGTTTAACAGAACGTTCCATCATTGAATTCGCATCATCGAATGGTTCTTTCAAGTAAAGAGCAGGGTGATTACAAAGTTGTTTTAACTTACTTAACATTTGCAGGATTCGACCCTTTTTCTCGAACCCATTCATCGTTTCAATTTGAGCAAGAGTATCTTGAATATATCCCTCATATAATGCTGCTTGTTCACTTGTTAATGGACAGAATTTCTTCGTCTCTAATTTATCAGGTAAATTTAGATGTAAATCCGGATCATTTTTTGTTCTACGTAATAGGAACGGTCGTATTTTGGAACGTAAAGTTTCTTTATGCTGTTCCGATTCATCACGTTCTATTGGTAAGATAAATTGCTCTTGGAACTTACCAAAGCTACCTAAATAGCCTTTATGGATAAAATCAAAAATTGCCCATAATTCGGATAATCGGTTTTCAATTGGTGTACCTGTCAGTGCAATATGATGCGTTCCTTTCAACTTACGAATCGATTTTGATTGGAGCGTTTGCATATTTTTAATATTTTGCGCTTCATCTAATACAATCGTAGACCAATGTTCATTCTCTAAAAAGTCAATATCCTGTGAGACTGTTCCATATGTCGTTAAAACAACATGTGGTTTTTCGGTTTCAATGTAAGATTGAAACGCATCATCTTTGAGTCGAGTTGAACTGTAATGGGTATGAACCGAAAGGCTAGGAGCAAATCGCGCCAATTCCTTCTGCCAGTTTCCTAAAACGGAAGTTGGGCAGACAATGATCGTTGGATTACTCTCGCCAAGGGTATCTACTGTATGCAATACATAACTAATCATTTGGACTGTTTTACCAAGTCCCATATCATCAGCTAAAATCGCACCAAAACGCTGTTCTCTCATAAATATAAGCCATTCAAATCCAACTTGCTGGTATGGTCGTAATTCTGCTTGTAGGGAATCGGGAACTTGAACAGGAGGTAATCCCTTCTTGTCTTGTAATTGCTCAACATACGTTTGTAATGATCTTTGCATTTCAAAAGCAAATAAAGGATTGTCCCGTTCATCTTCCTCTAATTCATCGTCTGAAACAGGTGCTGTTAATTCTTCAGGCAATTCACGGAATAATAGTTCTCGGACGGTCCAATTTTCTTTTTCGGCTTTATCCATCAATTCACGAATACCATTCATCCATTCGGCATCGATACGGAACCACTCATTGCCTATACGGATGAACTCGCGTTTATCATTGACCATTTGAAGGAATTGCTCCTCGGAAATTTCAGAGCCACCAAGGGAAAGATTCCATTTAAACGTTAAAATATCGTCAAGTCCTGCCACTTTCCGTGTCGTTTGACTTGTAGCACTTACACGAACTCGCATCTTCGATTGTTTTAATTCTTTTAACCAAGCAGGAAGGATAACATCAAAGCCAAGCGCTTGTAGTTTAGCAAAGTCATTCCGTAGTAGTTGACGAACCTCGTTATCCTCTAACTCAACATGTAATAAAACATCAGGCGAAAGACCTGGGCGATCAATATGCATTAAATCGAACATTTGCTTTTGGATTAATTCCACTTCTTCAGCATAAGCTTCCCACTTAACAGGGAGTACCTGCTGAATTGGGACATGACGTTTTCTAACTGGTGGAGTCCATAATTTAGCCGTTTTCACAGAGCTAATCACCGTTTCTAGTAACCATTCCTCTGATGCATCGACAGGTTCGCTTAATCGAAGTGAAACACGTATATCCCCAATAGTACGTTCGTTATTTAATGGCCAGCCACCATCTTTAAAGAATGGGATTAAGGAAGGAATATCCTCGTTTGTTAGACCAGCAAATAATAATTTCTGATTTGTTGCTGTATTTAATATCTCTACACATTTTGCCAAATCGACACTTAATGGATGAAAGCTATTGATTACGTATTCATCCTTAGTAAACAAATGTGGTAGCTCAAAAGTTAAACCTTCTTCATCGGTATATACAGCATAATCCCAAAGCACACTACTGTTCCAAAGTTGTTGAACAGCTTTGACGACACGAATTAACTTATCGGATTCCTCATTAGCTCCTTCGAATTGTACAAAAGGGTGGGCATACTTTGGAGAAAATAAATCCATTAATTCAGCCATTGTTAAGTAAAGGGTGTCTTCATTTATGTTTGCTTGGAGCCCGAAGAAATTTTGTTCATATCGGTAAAATAACAAATGCGCCCAAGTGCCAACTTGTAGTATTAAATTGTCATCTTTAGTTGATACCGCCTTAACACTAAGGAAACCCGGTTCGTTTTCAACTAGTTGTAATCGTATCGATTTTGTAAACGGTGATGAGAATGAACCAATTTGCATCATACTAGTAGATTTCCTTTCTCTAACTCTTCTTGCAGCGCACGTAAACGCTTATATTGCTCACTTACAGATAAAATATAATCCGTCCAAAAATTTAGTTTGCCACTTTTTTTCGCGGCTGATTTCATCATTTTCCAAATTCGAACAGCTTGTTTATAATTCAGCCGTGACTTTTGACTAACTTCTTCCATTGCATAGTAGTGATAGAGCGGAAGTGTCACTTGAGGAGCTTCATCTAGTACTTCACGTAATCCACATGATTCTAAATAAGAAATCGATGACGGATGCATTAAATGAAGTGCAACCCATTCTTCATAACGTTTATTTTTTAATAAGTACATCGAAAATGGCTGGATGCCATATACACCAAATGCAGAATATAAAGCCTGTTCTTCAGATTCGGATAGCGTTAGGTTTTCGTATAATTGATTGACCTTTTTTACATACATTTGACGATATCCAGGTTGTAATTGCTCATTCAGGAATTTATTCAAATAAGGTAAAATCGCTCGTAATAGTAACTCGGTTGCAACGGTATCGTTTTTTGATACAGCAAACTTCGCTAAACCAAAGTATATGGATAATTGATCCTCATAAATTTTATTTAGATTTAATCGCAAAGCGTCATAATTTTTCATTATGATATAGAACATATTTTTTATGACTTCTGCAGTTCTGTCTGGGCCTTCTGCCGTGGCATTCTCAATCATGTCGAGTTCTTCTACTGCGCGGCTACGTTCAATAAACATCGTATCCCAAAACAGCATATAGAGATTCATTCGGCGATTGATTTGACCTTCTCGCTCTGTTAAGAGTTCACGTACCATTTGTTGAAGCGCATCATAAAACGGATCCATTGCAAATAAGCGGGATCTCGCTGTTATTTCTTGAATATGATTTTGCAACGAATCGAAGCGTCGATCGAAAAAGTATTCAAAATAGTCATTTTGAAGTTGTGACCCTGTTCTCGAAAGATGCTCCCATAGTTTATTTAATACGGAAAGTTCCATGTAAATGTTATATAATGGCTGCCACTCACGTTCAAAGGGCATATGTTTCTTTAACTTGGACAGGGCGTTATCGGCCATCGTTGATATTAGGTAATTATCTAATGGAGCGTCTCCTCTTAAAGTATGGCTCATGACTTCATTCACCATAGCTTGCCAACTTTCTGGGCTTCGTTCACCTGCTAGCACATGAAGCGATGCGCTTTTTTTCTCACGCCATTTTGCAGCCCAATCTTGGACTGACTCCAAGTATTGGTAAAGCATTAGCATAACACTAACTTTGTGGCGACATAGTCCATCTTGCGGACAGCTACAAACAAGCAATTTATGGTAAAAGTCGATCATTACATCTGTTGGACGAACGTCTTGAACAGAAATGTAAAGTCGCTTCTTCATCGGGATATAGCGCTGAAAAACAACCGACTTATTTCGAACAGCAAAAAGCGCACGCCGAACAAGATCCTCATCCTCTGTAACAGATGGATGAAACGTACGTTCAATCTTATCAATTTGTTCATATATAAAAGGCGAGTATTCTCGCGCGATCTCTGAAACCGATAAACTCATCTTATCGCTCCTAATTATTTTCTCATGAAAATGATTCTATTGGGGTTGGCCAGCAATGACTAGGCGCAAAATTGCAACCTGTGATCGCATTAACCGACCAATTGTGGATTTTCACTTTATCTAAAAAAAGCCTTCCTTTCATTATACCTTGAAAGATAAGTGATGATAAGTAAAACGATGACATGAGTTAGGTATTAAGTAAAATAAATTCGAATCGAAAGCAAATAACTGAACAACTAATAGTAATAATGAATTTGTTAAATATTACCAATGAGGAGGAATTTATTAAATGATTTTATTAGAAAGAAGAGTACCATATATTCTTTTAGCACTTGAGGCGTTAATAAGAAGAATAAGTTCGAATGCAAATGACTTTGAGGTTGAAAAATATAAAAATCTGTATCGAAGGTTCAAAGTAGGATTTGATGGTGAATCTCAATCTGATAAGGAATGGATTGAGCTACGTATACCATTTGAATATTCGTTAATTCATAATTATGAAACGCAAAGTGAATATGGTAACAACTATCAGATTGATACAATCTTCCTTAGCAAGCATTTTATTTGGCTTCTTGAAATAAAAAATATATCTGGAATTCTAGAATACGATGAGGAGAAAAGCCAATTTGTTCGTAAAAACTTCGATAATACAATTGAAGGGTATTCTAATCCATTCGAACAAATAGAAAAATATACTAGGCTAATTCAGCGCAGATTGAAAAATTGGGAGATCAACATACCAATTGAAAAAGCAATTATTGTCGTTAAGGACTCAACTATAATCGGAAACATGCCTAAAACAATACCGACTTTCCATTTAAGCGGATTACAATCAAAACTAGATAAGTTATCGAAGAGATATCCGCAAGCAAGTATATCTGATAAACAATATAAAGAACTCCAAAAAAATTTATTAGAAACATATCAACGAATAGTTTGGAGACCAGGGATTGATCTAAGTAAAATTAATAAGGGTGTCTTATGTATTTCTTGCAACTATAAAACAGTTATGAGATTTAAGCATGGCTCTTTTATTTGTCCTGTTTGTAAAACGAAGAGTCAAAATGCTTTAATACAAACAATTCTTGATTATAAATATTTGCAAAGCGATTGGATTACAAATAGAGAGTTACGAGAATTTCTACAGATTGACTCTATATATTCAGTTGCAAGATTATGTAATAAATTAAACTTCGCGTATGAAGGTACTTATAAAAATCGAAAGTACAAAATAAAGGAATATTACGAGCAGCCAGTAGATTTTGTTAAAAACTTAGTGGATGTTGCTAGCATTTAATTTACATTTGTAATACGCAATATTACGACTAAATTAACAAGTAAGGTGTATGAAATCGCAAGTAAACCATTCAGAATCGCAAGTACCCAATCCTGTGTTAATAGAATCGCAAGTAAGCTATCCAAATTCGCAAGTAAAGTGTAGGAAAACGCAAGTAAACCATTCGAAATCGCAAGTACCCAATCCTAGGTTAATAGAATCGCAAGTAAGCTATCCAAATTCGCAAGTAAAGTGTAGGAAATCGCAAGTAAACCATTCGAAATCGCAAGTAACTAATCCTAAGTAATAAAAACGCAAGTAAGCTTCCCAAATTCGCAAGTAAAGTGTAGGAAAACGCAAGTAAACCATTCGAAATCGCAAGTACCCAATCCTGTGTTAATAGAATCGCAAGTAAGCTATCAAATTCGCAAGTAAAGTGTAGGAAAACGCAAGTAAACCATTCGAAATCGCAAGTACCCAATCCTGTGTTAATAGAATCGCAAGTAAGCTATCCAAATTCGCAAGTAAAGTG
>DATMFE010000164.1:0-6121 GCA_035556295.1 Ureibacillus sp. | reverse complement strand
AAAGTAACTAAAAATAGAACACCCGATATTTTTAGCTTAATGAGCTAGAAAAGTAAGAAGTAACAATGCTATTTTATATTTAAATAAAAACCTCGCTAGAATATATTTATGCACCTTCAAATGCTAAAAATGATGTATATCTACTCATTTCACAATTAAAAAAACGTTCAAGTAATAGTAAACTATATAGAACAAATTCTATTATTAAAATATAATAGTCTAAAAGACTTATATGAAGCAGGTGGTAAATTTGGAATGTCATTCTTGTGGTAATACTATTGAAAGTCGAGGGAGTTTTTGTCCACATTGTGGTAAAAAAATCAGAGGATCAAAACGGATTCCATTTCTTATAATCTTGGCTTTAGGTAGTATGACTACTTTTGGCTTTGTATTATGGAACTATTTTTATCCAAATGATTATCAAAAAATGCCCAAAACAACAGCTGTAGTAGATTCAACGAAAGTAGAAGAAGACAAAAAGGAAACAGAAAAGAAAACAGAAGAAATTAAGGCTGAAGCTTTACCCGCTAGTGAAATTACAGAAAAAGTTCAAAAAGATGTCTCTCAAGTGATTGAAGAATCATTACAAAAAGTAGTAACCATCTATACAGAAGCAAGCCAAGGTTCTGGTTTCTTAATTAATGAAAAAGGGGACATATTAACAAATGCTCATGTTGTGGAAGGTTCTATATACGTAACCGTTCAAGATAGTACAAATCATGAATATAGTGGAACCGTGATTGGGTACTCAAATAATACGGATGTTGCAGTTGTTAGAGTGCCAGATTTAGCCGGAGGTAACTTTCTTCCCATGGAAACGACTGAAAGTGCTTCACTTGGAGAAGAAGTGCTTGCTTTAGGAAGTCCATTAGGCTTGCGTAATACTGCAACTTTAGGCCATATAACAGGAGTGGATCGCAGCTTTTATATTGGGGAGCGTGCCTATGAAAATATTTATCAAATGTCAGCACAAATTGCTTCTGGTAGCAGCGGAGGTCCACTTGTATCCTTAAAAACGGAGAAAGTAATTGCCATTAATTCTGCTAAAGTAATGGGAGAGGAATCTATCGGGTTTAGTATTCCGATAAATTCAATTTATTCATTAATTACAGATTGGATTACCACACCGTTATCTGAACAAGAACTAAATAATCTATTTTATAACGATGAGGGCCACTTACATTATCAAGAAGAGCTTGAAAATGGTGAGGACTGGTATTTTGATGGAGGAGATTACTCAGATGAGAACAACTCCTACTATGATATCCCAGATGACTGGTACAATGCTTCAGAAGAAGAAGATAGCTTGTATGAAGAAGACGGTTACGAATACGAAGAGGAAACAATAGATGAGGAAGATACTTATGAAGAAGAGATTTATGAGGAAGAAAACGAATACGAAGAAGATTGGAACGAAGACTCTGATTCTTATGAAGCAGATGAAAGCTATGAAAATGACGATGTATATATAGAAGAGGAATTAGATGAAGATTATTCGGATGAGGAAGAAACGGAAGAATTTGAAGAAGAGGGGGATGGTGAAATATATAGTGATGGATTAGAGGAAGAAGAGGCATATTAAATTTATTTAGAGGTAAAAGCTAAAACGCTTTGATAGAAGAAGAACATTCGGGGGGAATGTGAAAACTTTTATCAAAGTGTTTTTGTTTTGTTGATATTTTACAAATATATCAATTCAAGATTATAAGATATATAATAAGTAGTTTTTTATAAATATAGTATAAATAGGATTTGTAGTAAAAATATTGTAAAAATATCTAGTATATGGTATTATTTAGGCAATGAAGCTTCTAAAAAATGTATCAACCTTTGTTAGAGTACGGGCCCGTAGAAAGAAAAAATTATCTACTTAACTTTTACATATGGACTGATAACTGTTATTTCAAAAAAATGGAATAGTATTATAAAAAGAATTCAGTAAATTCAAAAATTTTTGAGTGGAGTGAAGAACATGAACGTACCATTAGTGTTGCCGCGCTTTTTAGATCGAGCAGTTGCTTTATATGGAGATAAAGAGGCAGCTTATTGTGATGATAGAGTATTTACATATCGAGAAATAAATGAAAGAGTAAATAGACTTTCACATGGTTTACAAGATCTTGGAGTTAAAAAAGGAGATCATATTGCTTACTTAGCATCGAATACAGTGGAAATGTTCGAAGGATTTTATGGCGTGTATCAGCTTGGAGCGGTTATGGTTCCTCTTAATATACGATTAAAACCTGAAGACTACTTATTTATTTTAAACCATAGTGAATCTAAAGTATTATTTGTTGACCAAGATTTATATGATTTTATTGTACCTATTAAAGAGCGATTAGAAACGGTTGAGCATATTATTGTTCATTATAAAGACAAGGAAACTCCTGAAATCGATTATGATGCTTGGCTAGAAAGATATTCTGCTGACGCTTTCAATCGTGCTGAGTTAGATGAAAATGATGTATGCAGCCTTCTATATACAAGTGGTACAACAGGAAATCCAAAGGGTGTCATGTTAACGCATCGCAATAATTATCTTCACGCCCTAAGCACTATGCATCACTTCCGTATTACAGACCGTGATGTCTACTTACATGTTTTACCGATGTTCCATGTGAATGGTTGGGGTACACCATTTTCCTATACAGCAAACGGGGCTACTCATGTTTTTCTTAGAAAAGCTACTCCAGCGGCTATTCACAATCTAGTGAAAGCTCGTAAAGTAACGGTTTTAAACATGGCTCCAACCGTATTAAATGCTTTACTAGAGCATCATGCGAAGAATCCTGTTGAATTCGAGCAAGATGTCCGTACGTTCATTGCCGGATCAGCGCCGCCGCCTGCGTTTGTTACACGTGTTGAACAGGAATTAGGATGGGAATTCATTCAAATTTATGGAATGACTGAATGTTCTCCAGTAAGTGCGATTTCTAGGATTCGATCATCATTACCTGAATTATCACCGTCAGAACAAGCTAAAGTAAAGGCTAAAGCAGGGTATCCAATGATTGGTTGTGAGCTCAAAATTGTTGATGAAAACGGAGAAGAAGTTGCTCATAATGGAAAAGAAATAGGTGAAGTTGTATATAGAGGGCATGGTACGATGCTAGGCTACTGGAAGAATGAAGAAGCAACAATGGAAACTATTCGAAATGGTTGGCTTCATACAGGAGATATGGGGACAATCGACGAAAATGGATATATTGATATTGTTGATAGAAAGAAAGATGTAATCATCAGTGGTGGAGAAAATATTTCTTCTATTGAAGTAGAAGGAGTATTATACGAGCACCCAGCTATTCTTGAAGCTGCTGTTATCGCTGCTCCTCATGAAAAATGGGGTGAAACTCCACATGCTATTGTTGTTTTAAAAGAAAATCAACATGCCACTGAAGAAGAAATCATTAAGTTCTCAAGAGAACGATTAGCCCACTTTAAAGCAGTGACAGGAGTTACATTCGTCGAAGAGCTCCCTAAAACAGCATCTGGAAAAATCCAAAAAGTTCATCTCCGCAATGATCATTGGAAGGCTCAAGGCAAAGGAGAACGTTTGGTGAATTAAAAAGAAATGTGATGAAAGTCGATCATTTATGATCGGCTTTTTTATTATAATAATTTACCATAGTTACATTTTATGGTAAAAAATAGTTGACTTGTTCTCTATACAGAACTAAAATGAATAGTGTAATCATTATTTTTCTAAATCTTGTTTTGTTATTATGGTATTTACACTTCTCTTTAATAAATTTCTGACATAAAAAAGTTATATTTAATAATATTAATCAAAATAAATAGTACTTGATATAAGACTACTATATATTGATTTTAACGATTTGATAAACACTACTACACTTATTGGAATTATTACACTCAAAAAGTAACTGGATACTAAATAATATTCTAAGAAAGGTTTGATAAAATATGGCAAAAGTAAAAAAAGCTATCATACCTGCAGCTGGACTTGGAACGAGATTTTTACCGGTTACGAAGGCTATGCCGAAAGAAATGTTACCAATTGTAGATAAGCCAACAATTCAATACATTGTTGAAGAGGCGATTGATTCAGGAATTGAAGATATTATTATAGTAACAGGTAAAGGTAAGCGTGCTATTGAAGATCATTTTGATAATGCTTTTGAACTTGAAAACAATTTAATGGAGAAAAGTAAATTTGAATTATTGGAAAAAGTCCAAGCTTCTTCTAAAGTAGATATTCACTACATTCGACAAAAAGAGCCAAAAGGATTAGGTCATGCCGTATGGTGTGCAAGAAAATTTATTGGCAATGAGCCATTTGCTGTTCTTCTTGGCGATGATATCGTTCAAGCTGAAACTCCTTGCTTAAAACAGTTAATAAATGAATATAATAAAACGCTTTCTTCTATAATTGGAGTACAGACTGTTCCAGATGATACGACCCATCGTTATGGAATTGTAGACCCAAGCAATCAAATCGGAAGACGGTACGAGGTATATAACTTTGTTGAAAAACCTGAGAAAGGAACTTCGCCATCTAACTTAGCCATTTTAGGGCGTTATGTCTTTACACCGGAAATATTTATGTTTTTAGAAGAACAAGAAAAAGGGGCAGATGGAGAGATTCAATTAACAGATGCTATTCAAAAATTAAATGAAATTCAACGAGTTTTCGCCTATGACTTTGAAGGGAAAAGATATGATGTAGGGGAAAAATTAGGTTTTATTCTAACTACAATTGAGTTTGCGCTAAAGGATGAAGTACTTAAAGGTGAAGTAGTACAATTTCTAGAGAATTTAATAGAAAAACAAAAAATGTGAGTGTTGTCATTTTATAATAGGGGAGTTTTCAGGATGAATTGTGTGCATTGCCAAATAAATCCGAAAGAAAAATGCTTATATTTAAGTTTAATAGCTGATTTCTAGCTTGGAGGGTAAAGAATGGAGAGGAATACTTTTCCTGTTTTAGATGTGAACGATGAAGGTCTCTTTACTGTTCAGGATATTGATACTGAGAATACTTTCCCGACTTTCCCTGTTTTAGATATGAGCACTGAGAGCCTCTTTCCTGTTTCAGGTATAAGGAATACATATATGAAACCAAGGATTGTTGCTTTTATTCCAGCACATAATGAAGAGAAATCAATTCGTGATTGCCTATGTGGTTTAGCAGATCAAACGTTACCGAAAGATATTGAACTAGATGTAATTGTTGTTGCAGATAACTGTACAGATCAAACAGAGGAAATAGCAAAACAAGCAGGGGAAGAATTCAAACTTAATTTGAAAATTTTAACAACGGAAAATAATAAACTGCGAAAGGTAGGAGCGTTAAACACAGCATGGAAATATGTTTATGGTGATGTTCTAGATTTATATGATAAAAAATTAACCCCGTATCAACAATTTTATAAACAATCAGTTAAGGCTATACTTGGTATGGACGCAGATAGTCGATTGGCACCAAAGGCATTACTTCATTTGTGGGAAGGATTAAGAAGTTCCCGAAATATTGGCGGCGTAATGGCTAAGTACACAATGAGGATGCCAAAAAAGAAAAGTTTAATTCCAAAAGACGATGTCAATTATGAAGAGTTGATTGCAAGCGGCGAGTATGGAGGACCAATCACACGGTGGTGGACGCATCAACAGAAACAAGATATGGCAAGTTGGTTATTAAATCTCCAATATCATGGTGGAAGTACGTATGTACTTGGAGGTCAAGCTACATTGTTTCGGCCAGAGGCGTTACAGGACGTTGTAGATGAAAATAAGTTAGATGGTCCTTGGCAAAATGACAGTGATGTTGAGGATATGTTATTAACCTGGCAATTGCAAAAATCAAAATGGAAAACGTTAATTAGTCCAAAAGCACGTTGTTTTGTTGATTCTATGAGGTCATATCATACTTTCCGACAACAGCGAAATAAATGGAAATCAGGAACCGTTGAATTATTAACAAATAGTGATTTAGAGGTAAAAACTAGACACAAGGGAAAGCTATGGCGAGAACAAATAAAAACATTTATGGAACTTATTATTCGGGTTTTATTTGTTACATTACTTGTTACAGCTTTGGCGACAGACCAGTTTTATTGGTCTTGGATATGGATTATTCCTATTGTTTTAGCATCTGTGCTAA
>DATMFE010000163.1:0-4928 GCA_035556295.1 Ureibacillus sp. | reverse complement strand
TATGTACTTTAATGAAGAGGCTATTAAATGTAGAAGATAAAATCCTTAAAAAATCGTGTCTACTCTATTTGATCTAAAAAGAAGCGAATGATTATTTAAAGTGAGGGGCGAAGTAATGAGTATACAGGGAGTTATTTTGGGTCTTACTGTTTTGTTATCTGGAACACATATAGATGTTCAAGAGACCCATCCGATAATGAAATTTGAAGAAATAAATGCTCAACAAGTTTCGGTATCTAGCAAGCTGTCTCCGAAACAAGCGAAGGCTGTCATTAGCAAAAAAGCAACAGCAACAGTTGAGGCTATTAAAAATAAGAATATGAAACAATTAAAAACTATGATTCATCCTGATAAGGGAGTTAGGTTCTCTCCCTATACGTATGTGGACAAAAAATCGGACCTTGTATTTAAGCCTTCTCAAATAGGAAAGCTCCCAACCAGCAAGACCGTTTACACATGGGGGACATATGATGGCTCAGGTAATCCAATTAAGGCGACGTTTAATCAGTACTACCGTAATTTTATTTATGACCGGGATTATAAAAGTATGAAAAAAGTCGGGTATAATCAAACGATAGGGAAAGGAAATACAGTTAACAATATTCGTAAAGTGTACCCAAACTCCATCGTGGTTGAATATTATTTTGAAGGCACTAAGAAATATAGCGGTATGGATTGGTCCAGTTTGAAGTTAGTTTATGAGAAAAAAGGCAGTACGTGGTACCTTGTAGGTATTGTTCACGATGAATGGACGATTTAACTATTGGATAAAAATCCTTCCATACACATGCTTATTATAATGGTAGGACGACTGTTAAGATACTCTTTCTTGAATCGGAAAAAGCCGATTATTCCGGGAAAAGGGAAATCGGCTTTTCTTCCTTAATTCGTTTTTAAATAATAACAATTGAAAAATTAGGTTTCATCGAACAACACTTAAGCACTAAATAATTTGCTCATACGGTTTTGTTACCAACCGATTCGTTTTCCATCTCTGAAGAATTCCCCGTTGGGTCCATCAGGTCCAGTCGTCGCTAACCAAAGGATAGACTCAGCAGCTTGCTTAGGAGTTCTTGAAGCAGATGGTCCACCCATATCGGTGCTTACCCATCCCGGATCGGCCGCATTTATTTTGATATCACCTTTGATTTCTGCAGCTATCAATTGTGTTAATCCATTTAGGGCAAGTTTAGACAACTTATATGCACCTACTCCTGGATAGGACATCTCGCTCATCGCTCCATATTCTGAGGAAACATTAATAATTCTCCCAAAGCCTTGTTGTTCCATGATAGGAATAAAGGAACGGATGACATGGTAAGCGCCGAAGAAATTCGTTGCCATCGTTCTCTCCAGAATGGAAGGGTCCATAACCGCTAGTTTTTTATTATTATCTAAATATACACCGGCATTATTAATCAATACATCTAATTTTCCATACTCCTTTTTAACTGTAGCAGCCGCATGGTAGATGCTTTCTTGATTGTCTATGTCCATCACCACAAAGGAAACGTTGAGATTTGAATCTTTAAGTTTTTGCACAGCTTCATGACCCAGCTCTGGATTTCGACTTGTTAAAATGACCTTAAAACCTTTCAAAGCCAATTGTTTGACCAGCTCATATCCAATTCCTCGATTCCCGCCGGTGACAAGTGCAATTTTTATCTCCTTTAACATTTTAAAACCCCCATTTTCGACTATTAATCTTGGGTTAGAGTAATTTTTATTCCACCCTAAAAAGTCTAATAAAAGAAGGTAGGATAGGAACATAAAATCAAGAATGAACAGGAAGTTCTTAAAGGCGTTGAATTTATTCCTTATATAGAAATTTGTTTTGTAGGACTATACATATAGTTTCTTAGTAAAATAGTTACCAAACTTAGAATCAATGATAGGATTCCTACTAATACAACGTATTGTGTACCCATTTCTGATATAAATAACCCGCCTACAGCTGCACCAAATGTTACTCCTAAGTTAGCGGACGTTAGAAATAAACCATTAGCGAAATCAGGAGCCTCGGGAGCTGAAGAAACAATCCAATATTGATTAATATTCGCCCCTATACCAGCCAATATTCCCCACATCAAAGTCATGATTGCCATAGGTATGGTAAACTGTCCTGTAAAGAATAAGATGATGTAAACAGCGCCCAATACAAAAGGGAAAGCTATGACAGATTTGATCGCGTTTTTAGCAAGCAGCCTCCCTGCCAGAATGTTCCCAATAATATTTGCCCCGCCGTAGATGAATAACGTTAAACTAATGGTATTCGGAGACATATTCGTTACAGTTTCTAAATATTCAACAAGATAACTGTAAACTCCAAATACTCCAGCATTCATGAAGATGACAGCTGCAATGGATAGCCAAGTAACTGATTTTGTTAATACGCTTAATTGAGCTCCGTAAGAAAGTTTTTCTTTAACAGGCATCGATGGCACAAATAGTAATGTAACAATGAATACAAGGGCATTGACGATGGCAAAGAATGCTATCGCCATTTCAATCGAAACGACATTAGCAATAAAACTTACAATTGGTACACCGACCACCATTCCCGCAGATACCCCAATAAAAACTTTGGACACGGCTTTTGTAGTTTCTTCCTTCCCGACTGAGGACGCAGCAACTGAGAAAGCTAATGAACAATAAACCGGATGAAAAAATGCTGGGATGATACGGGCAATCAATGCAACGGTAAAGTTAGTTGTAAATATTGCCACAATGTTCCCAAAAATGAAAACACCAAGTACGAGTAACATGACCTTCTTGCGATCTATTCCTGAAAACAATAACGGCAAAGTTGGACCAGATATTGCAATGCCAAGGGCAAAAAGGCTCACCAGCAACCCCGCTTGAGTTACACTGACATTATAGTGGTCAGCAAGGGAAGGTAATATCCCAATAACCCCCATCTCGGTATTTAGAATACCGAAAACTCCTATGGTTAATATGAAAATCAACAAATTATTTCGTTTTGCCAAAAATGTACCTCCTAATTTCTCTTTTAATCAATACTTTCAATTTACTTTCTTTTATTTAATTTTATTTTTCTTTGGAAATGATGCCTTTGTTCACAAAATCCGTTAAAGAGCTTGTTTTATTGGACGGATTAGACATGTTTATTCCCCCTGTGAAAATAATTAGCTTACTTACATAAGTGAGTATAAAGGTTATAGTTAACTCTAGTGCAAGGATAAACTTTTTTAAAAATGAAGCCAGTTACCATAGTTGACTTATAGTTAAGTCTATATTGTAAAGGTCTTTTGAATTAGCTATAGGGGGGAATTTCATAGTAAACATTGCAGAAAAAATAATCTTTATTGTGGGGAGCATCAAGTGAAATTGGTGAAGAAACGACTAAGAAACTCGCACAAGAAAGAGCAAAGTTAGTCATTGCGGTGCGTCGTGAGGATTGCTTGAAAAATCTATTTTTGTTTGTAGTAAATACTAAGAGGTAGTTATTGATACAAAGAAAACCACCTGTATTTCATACATTTATGAAATACAGGTGGTTTTCTATTAATTAGTAACGGAAATCTCTATTTTATCCTTTTTATGAATATTTTCCGTTCCAGCATCCAGAGCAGTCTTGTAATATAAGCATTTATGTTCGATGAGTTCTATTGTTTTTTTAAGTTCTTCCATCTGTGCTTCCACAAGTGCTTTTCTTTCTATAAACATGTCATATCTTTTTTGCAACGTGGAATCCCCGTCAGAACACCAATCAATGAAGTTTTTTATTTCCTTAATGGGCATCCCAGTGGCTTTTAGACATTCAATCACTTTTAAAGCACCGATATCGGATTCTTTAAACAATCGTGTTCCGCTAGGTGTCCGTTCTACAAAAGGCATAAGTCCCTCTTTGTCGTAGTAACGCAGGGTATATACGGTAAGATTCAATTCTTTTGCCACTTCGCTGATAGAATATGTTTTCATCATTCATCTACCTTTCTTAATGATATAGACTTCGAGTTAACTCTATGTTGTAAAGGGATTTTATCACGGCATTTTTTGGATGTCAAAGTCGTCTTATAGGGAAAGTAGAAATCGGCTTTGTGCATTAGGGCTATACTTACTTTTAAAAAAATGTAGTTAGCTATAGGCTAGATTGCTAGATGATATGGAACTTGTATGGCTAGGGAGATTTTCAAAAGAAATATAAACTAATTGCTTGACTTAGAGTTAACTATAGGGATTAACATTGTTTTGCAAGAGAAAAAAGTGGAGATAGAAATGAATGAAGGGGAATTGTAACTTGAGTTCTTCATTTATACCGGTATAAGCGCATTCTCTTGAAAAATATAAATTAATAGGAGGCTTTTTTTATGATAATTGCTAAAGCACGAGCTGTTGACGGTCCAGACAAACCGTTTCGAGCTGCTGAAATTAAACGACGTGATCTTGATTTGCATGATGTTCTAATTGAAATTAAATATGCGGGAATATGCCATTCTGACATCCATACTGCACATGGAGAATGGGGTCCAGTGAACTATCCACTCGTACCTGGACATGAGATTGCAGGAATTGTCACGGATGTAGGAGCTGAGGTCACAAAGTACAAGGTCGGTGACCGGGTAGGGGTCGGATGTATGGTTGACTCCTGCGGCGAATGTGACAACTGTCGTAAAGGAGAAGAACAATACTGTCTTAAAGGAAATATCCCTACCTATGCTGGTGTTGACAAATACGGCGAGCCTACTCAAGGCGGATACTCTACCCATATTGTTGTAACGGAGGACTTCGTAGTCAGAATTCCTGATAGCATTGAGTTTGACGCTGCAGCACCATTACTATGCGCAGGTATTACGACATATTCTCCACTAAATCATTGGGGAGCTGGCCCAGGTAAGAAAGTAGCTGTTGTTGGTATGGGTGGACTTGGTCATATGGCTGTCCAAATTGCACATGCCATGGGTGCC
>DATMFE010000162.1:0-4881 GCA_035556295.1 Ureibacillus sp. | reverse complement strand
TTGATTGATTCTCGTAAGGTACAAATTGCTTTTCCTTTGTATGGATATGATTGGAGAGTAATCGATAATACGACCACGGCTTTATCAGTTAATGGTGCACAAAACCAGGCAATCTCTGCTAACACAGTGATTGAATTTAATAAGATAGCTGCCTCACCGTGGTATCGGTATTGGAAGGGAATGGAAGAAAATATTGTTTGGTTTGAAGATATTAGGAGTTATCAGGAAAAATACAATTTAGTCGATCAATATCAATTGTTAGGTGTAACGTACTGGCAATTGAATCTGCCAGCACCGCAGAATTGGGCTTATTTAAATAATCATTTTATTGTTACATAGAGCAACCAGATCTGGTTGCTTTTATTATTCCGCAAAAAGACTCAATTCTTTAATAAGAAATGCGAATTTCAAATTTGACATATATTGCGAAGTAAACAAAAAACAAGTCCCTCTATAGAGGGATGTTTTATTAGGAAATTGCATAGGTTATTCCAGAAGGGCGCTTTTCTTTAATAAGGTAGCGTCTTTTTGACCTTTAAGAGATTAGAGCTGTTAGGGTAAAGAAAAGATTGTGAATATTATCACTTAAACTATAGGGTAGTAAAAGTGCAATAAAGCAACGCAATCGCGTTGCTTATTTTAATGTTAAAAATCCTTTCTGTATAATTCCTGTCTGATGCTTCCGCTGAGTTGGGCGTAAATCCGGGTGGTTTCACTTTTTTCATGACCTAATAAGTTTTGAATTACATCCAGAGGAGCTCCATTATTCATTAGATGGGCGGCATAGCTGTGCCTAAGTTAGTGTGGATGAATGTCTTTGCTAATGCTGGCGCGATTGGAAATGCGTTTAATAATGTAACGCATCTGGGCAATGCTCATTCGATGAGGATCACGTTCCGTGACAAAAATAGCAGGATCTCGGTTTAAACGATTATCCAGATATCGTTTTAATCAAATTTCACTGCGGATGTTAAAATAGACTTCACGTTCCTTATCGCTTTTACCTCTTATAACGGCGGAACGGTTCGACCAATTAATTTTGTTTCTATCTAAGGAAACAATTTCTCCTATTCGGCATCCGGTGAGAACATGAATTCAAACAAAGCTTTTTCCATAGGGCTGTAGCAGGCTTCACGCAAATGTTCAATTTCCATTTCGTTCAAAAACTTAGGGATTGGTTTTCCGGATATGGGCTCTTTTATTTTAGCAGCAGGGTTTTTCGAGATATGTCCTTCTTCATGTGATCATCGAAAAATGATTGGATAAACCGAATGTGATGAGCCAAACTGGCAGGTTTGAGGCTTTCGCTGGATTTTGCCAAGTAAGCCTTTAACTCGTTGGTCGTAATCGAATCAAGTTGTACATCCTTATAAAATCGTAAAAGTAAGGTGGATTGCAGTTTATATGCTTTTAATGTCTGTGGAGAAAAGCCTTCAATTCTTTTATCAGCTTCATACATTTCCCATGCTCTAGATAATAACAATTTCATCTCTCCCAATAATTATCTTTTTACAGAAATTATTGACCGGATTGATGAAATTAAAACGGCAGTTCTTATTAAGCTAAAGAAGCAGTTTACCAAAAGAATTTCTGCCAATACGGCACATTTTCTTCCTTGTCTGAGGACGGCGGTTACTAGCATACTAATGATATATCATAATCATCAGCAAGGGGGAAATCATGAGCAAAACAGAGGAATTAAAACAGGAATTGCAGGTCTTGACCAGTCGGCGTGATCGGATGCAACAGAATCTTTATGAAGTAGAAAAACGCATTAACGAAATTGTTAATGAATTGAAAAAAAAGTAAAATAAGGAAAGTGCCCCCGATGGTGTTTTTGATTTATTTATTTGTAAAGGTAAATTTTTTAACTGGGTTGCTACGGCAGCCTTTTTTTCTTTAACTAAAAATGCCTGAACTTGACTTTCTTCTTTTGAAACATCCAGACTAACGAGTGGATTTATTCTGAATCTCCCCCTAGACTAGTTATTTGCCAGTAACCCTTAATCCTCCATGCAGTGTCACAGCTTCGCTTGTTATATGAGATCTATGTCCCAACCAGTCTCAATCATGTTTCTACAGGTAGGGGGCGAACAACGGTTTAGCTGACGGGGTCAAAGCCCTACGGGCAGTTACGTCTTACCCTGGCTACTGATATGATAAACCATATAAAAAATGGTCAACCAGAAATAACTGGCTGACCTTATAATACGAACGAAGCAGTTTAGTGCAAGAAGGTATATACGATAAGAATAAAGAAATAAATTTATATAGATAATCGAATTAGGGAGGAAATAAGTGGAAAGATTTATATTAATTGTAATTATATTTTTGGCTGCTAGTAGTATTATTGGTTGTTCAAAGAGTGGGGCTTACGGGTCAGAGGAAGCGATTAAAAGAGGCGATGTTGTTTACCAAAATGAAGTTGTAAATTTAGAAAGGTTTGAGCAGTTCTTAATTAATTTATCTAACAAAAAAGAAGACACCATACGAGTTACAGGCTATACTCACGAAGGAGACCCCGTTTTCCAAGATTTACAATTTGTTGGAGAAGTTATTCATTACACTTATGATAATTCAAATGATGAATATGCTGGAAAAGATAAAGGTAAAGAGACCGATGTTTGCAAAGAAGTAATTGAAAAAGAAAATATACAAGGCGAAATCGAATATTTAATAAGTGGTTGTTCCAAGAATCTTGAACGCAATTTAATTAGGATTGAGAAAAAACACTAAAGTAAATGACAGCACTTTAAAAAATCTTTGCTTTGTGCAGTTTTACACTTAAAGTAACGAAGTGCTATAGTTCAAGATATAGGCCTTCCACTATCAGTATCAAATGAATTGGGGATGGAAATTGAACTGAAGAAAGATATGTTTAGTTTTACGTCAGCCATAGTTGGAGTTATGGCTTCATTATTTTTATTTGTTGGATTTGAAATAATGGATAACAAATTAAGTAATATATTATTGATTGATACTTTGAGCTTGTATGGTATTTTTATTGTTTGTAAGATTATAGCTGTAAAAAGGAAAGAAAAATAAGATAAAGTACATCCCACTCATTACATTAATTCCCATTATGCTTTATCAATTATTAATACTTTTGGTTTATGCATTAGCAGGATTCATAAATGGGTAGACTAACAGGTGTGTTTAATTGAAGATTTACATTCCGAAATAATCAATCTTTATTATAAAAATCAAACTAAAATAAATAAAAAACCAACTGTTTTGATCAATCTTTGTTTCAAAACAGTTGGTTTTTTTCTGTGTAAAATCAGCGTTTGTAACTTACTTTTTATCAAACTTTTTATAAAGCTACAGTAACGATGCAAGCAGAGGGTATCCATGCTAAACTATAAAAGTGCATCATTACATATAAAAAATTGGAGAAGTTATGAAGAAAATTAAAAGATTTATAAAAAGATTTGTCCTATTTTTATTCATTTTAGTAGTATTCATGTACGTAAATAATACCTCTTTATTTACTAAAACGACAGATGAAGCCCCTCTACTGTTAGCGCATAGAGGAGTGGCTCAAATATTCCATATGGAAGGAATTACAGGCGATACATGTACGGCAGAAAGGATTTATGAACCGGAACATCCTTATTTAGAGAATACGATCCCGTCTATGGAAGCAGCCTTTGAAGCGGGTGCTGATATCGTTGAATTTGATGTCCAACCTACAAAAGATGGTCAGTTTGCTGTTTTCCATGATTGGACACTTGAATGCCGGACAGATGGAAAAGGAGTAACAAGGGAACATACTATGCAGGAATTGAAGTCTCTGGACATCGGATATGGGTACACGGCTGATAATGGAAAAAGCTATCCGTTCCGTGGCAAAGGAGCAGGGCTTATGCCGTCCCTTGAAGAAGTGCTGTCTTATTTTCCAGATGAATCGTTTTTAATTCATATTAAAAGTGATGACCTAGCAGAAGGGAAACAACTGGCTCATACTCTTTCTACATTATCAAAAGAACGTTTAAGTCAATTAACGGTTTATGGTGGAGATCAACCTATTCAAGCATTAAGAGAAAGTCTTCCAGACCTTCGGGTTATGTCCATGGCTACGATGAAAAGTTGTATGCTTCCTTATATCGTTGTAGGATGGACGGGATATGTTCCTGCTGCTTGTCAAAATACACAAATTCACATTCCAGAGACATATGCTTCGTGGATGTGGGGATGGCCGGATAAATTTATTAAACGATTAGAAAATGTAGACACTCGAGTATTTATTGTTGCAGGTGATGGAGGATGGTCAGAAGGCTTTGATACAGCGGAGGATGTTAAGCGTCTTCCATCTAACTATTCTGGCGGTGTTTGGACCAATAGAATTGATGTAGTTGCTCCTATCTTACAAAAATAAATATGCCTTTGTAGTGGAATTTTTATAAACTGAGCGGTTTTACCGCTCGGTTTATTTTTAGTTTGTTATTTTTTAACATAATGTAATATCAGTCATGTGATTTTCGGAGTTTTATCCAATTTTATATATATTGATATAATGAAAGATAAGGTATTATTCCATATTCAACCTGATATGCACATCAAAGTCAGCTACATTCCATTTAAATGAGTGTTTTCTTTCGGAAACGGTTTATAAAGTTATCTTGCTTTTATTCATCAGATGGAACATTTAATGAAGTCACTTAAATCCGTTCATACTAGAGAAGAGGTGAGCGGAATTGTTAAAAACAAGTCAATTAATAGACGAAATTAAGAATTATACTGTTAAATTTTCAAGTCCAACAGAACTTCAGCCTTTGATTAACGCAGCAAGTCATGCTAAATATGTTTTGCTTGGTGAAGCGAGTCATGGTACGAGTGAGTTTTATACGATTCGTACCGAATTAACAAAACAGCTTATTC
>DATMFE010000161.1:0-3330 GCA_035556295.1 Ureibacillus sp. | reverse complement strand
CTGTACATTTTGCCTATAGTATTGTGGAATGTCGGAAACATTCATTAGACTTACGCCTAAATATGGACGAGTGATTTTTCCCGTTTTAACCAACTGCTCTGCGATGGGAATTACATCATTACTTGGAATCGCAAACCCTAACCCCTCTACTCCACTTTCCGAAATTTTCATACTGTTAATCCCGACGACCTCTCCACTCGTATTAATTAACGCTCCCCCACTGTTGCCAGGATTAATCGCTGCATCCGTTTGAAGTACCTTCAATTCCCATTCTCCTGCAGAAGTATCGACAGACATTGTGCGATTTATAGCACTTACGATCCCTTGTGTAACAGACCTAGAAAAGTCAAGGCCGAGTGGATTCCCAATTGCTAATACGCTTTCTCCTGGACGAACACTGTCCGAGTCACCAAAAGTAAGTCCTCCTGGTGCATCAGAAGCATCAATTGCTAAAACAGCTAAATCCGTTAATGCATCGGCCCCTACCACATCGGCTTTTGTTTTCGTCCCATCATATAAGGAAATCTCGACTTTAGCTGCTCCTTCAATGACATGGTTATTAGTAATAATATAAGCTTTTCCATTCTCCTTTTTCCAAACCACACCTGAACCTGTACCGCTTTCAACCGTTTCACTTTCTTTATTAGCTGCTTGAGCGTTCGGACCCCCAAACCAATTTGTCGTTTGGGATTGTTGATAATTGACAACACCTACAATCGATTTTGAAGTATTTTCAACGATGTCCGCAATGGAATTGCTATTCACATTAATTGTAGATACCTTTTGAACATTTGTATTTGAATTTGATGTTTGGGTTGTAACAGTATCCGTTTCTTGCTTTTGATCTTTATTAATATAATCACCAGCAACCAAAAAGACGGAAGAAGTGATTAAAGCAGCAACCGTACTCGATATAATAGATGTCACTAATGGTGATTTTTCTTTTTTTACTTTTACTTGTTGTTTTACTTGCTCTTCATTGAATGGTTCCATATCCCGCTTCCTCCCATATGCAATACTTCTTTCAATGGCATTATCATAAAGGAGAAAGCTTAAGAAATTCTTAACGAAAGCAGAAAAAAAGACAAACATTAATGTAACGTTCGTCTTTTTCTTTTAAAAGCTACTACGTTCGATCCCGTAGGAATAACCCTCTCCCCCTTTTCTGTATTCATCACCATTTCCTCCATCACAATAAAAAACATACCAACTAAAAAGATAGCTAGTGAAGTAATTAAAAGCATTAATCCGATAATAGAAAACAAATAATCTTTATTATACTCGCTGGCAAAGAGACTTAAAATGAAGATACCTAGACCAATTACACCAGCCGTACCGCACATCCATTTTAAAGGATTTAATATTTTCAAATGCTCCTCCATTCATCTCCCTCCTCTTTTTACCATTCTAAACCAATTAACAGATTCATCCAACACCATTTTACTTATTTTACCAACAATAAAAACCTACACCTACTAAAAGATTAAGTAGGTGTAGGTTTTTATTTAACATCTTTTATATCAGCAGGGTCAATAAAATCTGTAAAGAAACCTTGAATTCCCTTTGCATCATAAGTTTTTATGACTTCTAAGTCATTAAATGTATACATATAAGCAACTATATTGTATTTTTCTAATGCATCAATAAGTTCATCAGTTGTTCTTTTAACTGATAAACTGACAGCTGGGATATTATTTTCTTGACAATATCTCGCTATCGAATCCGGTGTATATTCTTCTCTTCCTATTACATATAATACATCTTGAAACCCATAGCTTCTAATAATCTCTAAATCTGCTTCATAAAACATTTGAGGGATTAATCGATTCAGGATTTGCGTATCCAAATCTGCGACTTGATTCCCAATTTTCTTATAGAGCCTTTTTGTATCTTCAACAGAGGTCGTTTTTCCATCTATAATTACATGTACATCTTTATACTTCTCCATAAGATCCAAAACTTTCTCAAAATCCATCGGTGTATATTTTCCGTGTATCAGTGAACTCATAAACTTCTTATACGTTACAGGTTCCCCTTTGTTAGAAAGATTTTGGCCGTAGTCTTCATCCCAACCATGTCTAGCAACTAATCTTCCATCTTCCGTGATAGATACATCTACTTCAATTAACCTAAATCCTTTTTCATAACTTCTATGAAAAGCTTCTAAACTATTTGTATATTCAAGTCCATTAATTCCTCCAGCTGCATGAGCAATAAGAGAGGATTGAGTCCACTGATCCTTTTTTTCAAAGTTCGAACATCCTGTAATCAAGATTAGTAGAATAGCTATATTAAGTACTACTATTACTTTCCTTTCCAACTTAACTCTAACCATACGAAGTACCCAAAAGAAATTTAATTTTTCCATCATTGCATTATATCATATACTTCTTTTGTTTTCGGATTTACCCCGTACCATCCCCATGTAGCTGTATGGCCGTATTCATTATCCTCTACGCTTTCAAATACTTGAAAAATATAATCGCCTTTTTCATCATCATGATCATACTGAACACGTAGATATGGATAATCCTCAATTTCGATAAAGTCTTTAACTAATTGCTCTGCTTCTTGAACAGTTAGTTTTTTAGAATCTTCCTTATTCTGATCCTGATCTTTTGGAACATCAGCACTTGATGAATCTGACGAATTCGAATCAGTCTCCGTCTTTTTCGGTTCTGTGTTGACTTCGTTCTTCTCTGGTTCTTTACCATCTGCTGGCACTTCAATATTTTGCTCCTCAAGTGCCGCCTCTTCTTCAGGGCTCAATGTTTCTTCTTCTACTGCATCAGATGAATCTTCATTCATATGATCAATCTTCGTTACCCATTCATCCGCAATCTTAACCATTTTTTTGCCTAACTTTGTTTTAGCTTCGTATCCCGCTCCTTTTTCAAAAGCTGTTAAAGCGGCTTCAAAGTCTTTCTCTTCGTACTGACTGATTCCATCAGCAAGATATTTAGAAATCTCCATCAATTCCTTTGCTTCATCCGTTTCTTGATCCTTGTACGCTAATGTAAACGCATCATACGCTTCCAAATAATTTTCTTCTTGCACTTGCTCTTTTCCTAAATCCATATTGGCATCATATTCCCTTGATGTACAACCCACAACCATTAATAAAAATGTCAGTACAACCAATGCTGTTACTCTCTTTCTCACCTTGGCACCTCTCGTGTAATTAATCAGTTTCATATTCTTTTATTGTATCACGAATGACATGGGAACCATTGATCAAAACGATCAATTGAAAATCTTTTTATATCATTAAGCACAGCTAAAAAAACAGAGAACTCCAAACTAAATCCGTTTGAAGTCTCTGTTAAAATG
>DATMFE010000160.1:0-3799 GCA_035556295.1 Ureibacillus sp. | reverse complement strand
TTGTTGCGGTTATAAAACATTAGATGAAGAACCACCAGGAACTTATGATATGTGTAGTATCTGTTTTTGGGGAAGATGATGGAGTTCAGTATAGTGAACCCGATTATGAGGGCGGTGCCAATATCCCATCTTTAAGGCAAGTACAAAAAAACTATGATGTATTTGAGGCTTGTGAAGAAAGATGTATTGAGTTTGTAAGAAAGCCTAATGAGAAAGACGTAAAAGACCCTAATTGGAAAGTAAACGGCGCTCAAAATATCGCTCGTAAAAAATATATGATGGGCATTCAATCTCTTTATTTGGTGGTCTATAAGCAACCGGTGTGGTATAAACGTTTTTTGTCCGAAGAACAAAGACAGCAAACGAAACATCCCAACAATCAACCGAAAAAAGAAAAAAGTATCGCCAGTAGAGTGGCGTAGTGGGCACCGACCTTGCCCTCTTGAAAGAGTGCCCTTTTCTCAATAGTTGCTCACCCAAGTCTCGTCTCTGCCTCTTCTGATGGAAGGTGGTAAGTGGGATGTTTGTGAGAAAGAACCCCATCGGTTTTAGCGGTGGGAGTGGTCAGAATCGAAAGGATGTTTCCTTCAGTTTTTCAATTTTATACATGAAGCTTTTCTATATAGGCATTTCATTGGGATCCCATTTTTAATGCCTGCCTGTTCAATCAATTTAATTTCGTGATACATAGCATTAGATAAAATTCCTTTTTGTATGTTCTGCTTTATTTCATAAGAAAATCCAGCTAATATATGGCACGGTAGTTCATCGTAAAGAGACTTTTCTTCTTTTGTCATAAAAGCACCTCCAGTTTTAATCATACTAATCGACATATTTTTTATCAATGCGACATAATGTCCATTTCAGGTAGTTTCTATTTTAGAAAAATCCTTTTATATAAACGTTTATTAAACTACAAGTTTTTACTGGATATTTACTTTTGATGAAAATAGAAGGTTGTATCCATTATAATTTTAAAGAAAGTTATTCAGCTAACGGGTAGCGTTAGTTTAAGTAGATGTACAGAAAACAAGAAAATGGGGCATTTAACAACTTTATTATGGAAGATATGATGAATGAAGTGTATGCCGAAGTAAATGTATAGAATTAATTAACAACCAACCATTTCGATTTGATTGGTTTTCTTTTTAGAATGGAGGAAATGTATGAGTTACTCGTTTGAAACAATTGCGCAGCTTGACCACTCAAAAGAATTTGCACATTTACATAAAAAGTTTCATCAATTTAACCCTCTAAAGGTACTTAGAGTAGATCATTTTGAAATTCGTCACTCAAATGTTCTGGCCTGGTTACTAGACCCAGATGAAAATCATCAATTTGGTAGTCTTTTCATAAGAAAATTATTATCGCGTTTAATTACAAGAAGTGAGAATGAAGAAAAACTAACTAATCTAGATTACCTACCACTTCTTTATTCTTCTTTAACAGATACATTGGTTTATCGGGAGGTAAAAACGTCTACTGGTCGCTTTATTGACCTCCTAGTAGAGCTGCCTTCAATAAAGGTAGTACTTGTAATAGAAAATAAATTCCATGCTTCAGAGTCAGAGAATCAATTAAAAGATTATCTTGACTATGCAAGAGATCAATACAGGGGTTACACAATAATACCTGTATACCTAACACTGGCAAGTGATGCACCCTCGCATCCAGAGTATTGGGTATTAGATTATCATGATGTACTTGATATCATCTCTCAACACTTAGAGCTAAATCAAGAGGTAATAGCAGATAATATTCATGATTTCCTTACCTATTATACAGCTATTCTTCACGAAGAACTTGTTGAAGATGATGAGTCTATACAAATGGCTCTTGAAGTGTATCAAATGAATCAAATTGCAATTGATACACTATTTGTTAGTCAACATCACGAGTGCCGTAAACAACCTAGATTTAAAGATTTATATTTACAGATTGACAATTTAACAGTGAGTCAACAATTAGCGTTAAAACACATTTATGATAAAAAGAAAAAAACGATAGATTATATCTTTACGATTGGAAGCAATGTTTTACGTCAAGCATTTTTATCATTTGCTCAAATAGAGGAGATTCCTCAAGAGGTTTATAATGCACATGTGAAAGTTCCTAACTTTATACTGCCCGAATGGCAGGATTTTGATGAGATAATAGGAAAACCAGAACAAGGATATTGGTTAGGGCATGGTTTAATCATTTGGTTTGAGCGAACTTGGGACGATAATCTGAAGATTAATGTTGAGGTAGGACCAGTACCTTATGTAAATAGAATACAGCTATTAAATGCCCTTGAAATTCAAGGTGTATCTTTCCGTTCTTCTGCAAAATTAGAAGGGAAAAAGTATACTAAAATTTATACTGAAGCAACCATGATAAGTGATTGGGCCGACAAACAAAATATTGTAGAAGGTATGGAAAGGTTATATAACGATGACCAATTTAATAATTTGTTAAGGCAAATTGCAACAGCTATAGAAAGTTTAGTAAAGAAAGAAGAACAACAAAATGAAGTAGAATCTGCAGAAGTTAGTATTCTAGACATTAATCCGAAAAAACGGATTATTCCCAAAGGCGCATTTGTTAAATTCGCAATGAATCATGGAATCTCTAGTGGCCTTTACAAAATTAAGAACCATGATGCTTCATTCCTTGTTCCCATCTTTAGAGAACTTGAGAATATATACGGTGTAACACGTATGAAGTGGTGGTGGCATGACAGTACCTTTACTTATTGGTATGAGAGACTAAAGGACGGTCGTCTAAAGTTAACTTTAGAATTGGGGCCTTTAGTTCCAGAGAAACGCTTATCAATTGTTGAACAACTTGAAGAAATGGGAGTGGGGTTCTCTGTAAAGTCAAAACTCCCTTCAGCTAGATATACACGTATTTTTTCAAAAAGTGTAATAATACGTAATTGGGAAGATGTAGAAGAAGTGTATCAAGCAATGGAAAATCTATTTAATGATTCAATAAATCAAAGCCTACTTAAGCTAATTGAGAGTCTTTAGCATTTAAGAGTTTCAATAAAGTAGCTACCTGTACCCAAAAAATTTCTTAATTTTAGATACTAGTGATTGGGTTCTGGTGCAAGAAATGTTAGTTAGAAATATAGAGTAGCAGTTTCTTCTACATTTCTAGCTTATGAAACTAATCCAAACAGTTTGTGAATAGATTCTTTTTGATTTTGGACAAACTTGTCTTACAGGACAAGTTTGTCCAAAATCAAGTGAAGTTCATTCATCAACTATTTGGAATGGCTGCATAAGAGCTAATTCCATAGGGATTTATATACATCTTTCCAATGGATGTAATCTTTGCACCAGAACCAAGAAAAGAGTACGCTCCATGCTGGGATCCAAAACGTATGAAACTGCTACTTCAATAGTACGTGGCATTGAAACCATGCATATGATGAAAAAAGGGCAAGTTCACCAAGGGGTGAAGTCTGCCAAAAATCGAAAAGAATTCATTGATAAACTATTTGGCATCGCATCATAATCTGTAAGCTAGCAGGAAATTCATGTCCTATGTTTTTTTGAAATCATCTTTGCACCAGAATCCTTCTTTGTGTCAGGTGTAAAAACTGACTTTAGTTTCAAGTTGAGCGCCTTTTACGTTTAAAAAACAAACTGTAAAGGGAAAATATGCAGGTGGAGGGATTGTAGATGAAGATAATAATTATTGGCGGAGATGCAGCAGGCATGAGTGCTGCCATGCAAATTGTAAGGAATAGCTCAGATCATCAGATTACTGTTCTTGAAATGGGAGAAGTATACTCATATGGCCAATGTGGGCT
>DATMFE010000159.1:0-3330 GCA_035556295.1 Ureibacillus sp. | reverse complement strand
TTTAATTTCGGATGAGAAAATTGACTTAATGCAAAAAATTACCGAACGTCAATTAGCGGCTGTTCCAGATTTGTATGATTTAAGAAGAGAAGTGAGTATTTATATTGGGATTCCGTTTTGTCCAACGAAATGTGCGTATTGTACATTTCCTGCTTATGCGATTAATGGACGTCAAGGTTCAGTTAATTCTTTCCTTGGCGGTCTTCATTATGAAATAAGAGAAATGGGCCGTTATTTAAAAGAAAAAGGCATTAAGATTACGACGATTTATTATGGCGGTGGTACACCAACAAGTATTACAGCCGAAGAAATGGATATGTTGTATGAAGAAATGTACGCTTCCTTCCCTGATGTTGCCAATGTTCGTGAGGTTACGGTTGAAGCGGGAAGACCAGACACCATTACACCTGAGAAGCTGGAAGTGTTGAAGAAATGGAATATCGACCGAATTAGTGTAAATCCGCAATCGTACATTCAAGAAACATTGAAAGCGATTGGCAGGCATCATACTGTTCAAGAAACGATTGATAAATTCCACTTATCACGCGGCATGGGGATGAATAACATCAATATGGATTTAATTATCGGTCTCCCTGGTGAAGAATTACCGGAGTTTGAAACAACGCTGGCTGAGACGGAAAAATTGATGCCGGAATCCTTAACCGTTCATACACTTTCTTTTAAACGTGCTTCAGAAATGACGAAGAATAAACAAAAATATAAAGTCGCATCTCGTGATGAAGTAGAAAGAATGATGCATGCAGCAGAGAAGTGGACAGCGGATCATGGATATGTCCCTTATTATTTATATCGTCAGAAAAACATCCTCGGTAATTTAGAAAATGTAGGCTACTCATTGCCAGGTCAGGAAAGTATTTATAACATTATGATTATGGAAGAGCAGCAAACGATTCTCGGCCTTGGCTGCGGTGCAGCGAGTAAATTTATTGACCCAGTGACAGGGAAAATTACTCACTTTGCAAATCCGAAAGATCCAAAATCGTACAACGATCATTTCGAGCATTATACACAAAAGAAAATTGAAATGTTGGAAGAGTTATTGGATAATGAGAAATCCCAGGCTTAATGCTTGGGATTTTTTGTGCTCTAAGAAGTTTAATTTCTTTAAAGGAGGAATCTTACATCGACTTTCACTATTAGGGTGATAAGTTGTGTTTTGTTGATTTAAAATAAGGTTTGATAAAAAGATCTATTTTGTAGAGTATTTCTTTGTTCAATAATCGGACGCTATCCTTGAACAAGGATAAGCGCTCATTTTTTATTTAAGGTCAACACCTTTATAGAAATTTGGATATCTATGTAACAGTTCAGATTATTTCGGTTCTTTTCCGTTTTCTTTTCCTAACAACAGCAATCACCAACAAAAACAAAGGGACAATCGTTTGTATCAATAGTGCGTATAGAGGAAAGGTCCCGACAAGAAAATGTTGCAATCCCATTGTATTAGGAATTGACCAAAAGCCGAATGCTGCAATCAGGCTCCCTAACGGCCATACAATGGGTCGATAGTCCGAAAGATTCAGCCACTGTGCGGTACCTAAAGCTGCTGCATAATAAAATACAGAAATTTTGACAAACGCCCCTGCTACCCAAATAGCCATGACGACGGACTCTAAATGTTCAAAAAAGTCGGCGATACTGATGTATCGAGATATGTTAAATAAGGGATAAGCCCTAGAGGCAGTCGCTGATCCGAGTACAAAAAGAACGATAAGATTGACTACAATTAACAACATCATCACGGCAAAAACACTTATTATTCCGTATTTCATTCCTTTTTTCTGATCCGCTAAAAAAGGCAGGAGAAAAGTAATCAGAAAAAATTCTGTGAACCAACCACCAGGCACAATCGCACCCTTGATTGGAGGCAACATCCCATTTCCCAATATGGGGAATATGTTTTTAAATTCAAAATCAGGGAACGTTAAAATAATTAAGAGGAGGAGTGGAGCTATAAAAACAGGTGAAAATAATTGAGCAACCCTCCCCAATACTTCTAAACCTCCGTGTACCACTAAGGCACAGAGGAATAACATCGATACCATGATCACGCTAAGCGGAGTAGTGACTAGAAAAGAGTTAACAACAAATTCTGCGTACTGTCTTATGATAAGTCCTGTGCCCTGGATATAAAAAAACAAGAATAAAATACTAATAATTTTTCCTGCGTACCGACCCATGATGTGTTCGCTGAATTGGATAACCGTTTGTTTTGGATACAATTTGTGTAGCTTATAAGCGATATACACCGTCACATACCCGATAAGAGATGCAAAAATGGGTGACAGCCATAAATCGTTTTTGGCATATTGCGCCGTAATGCTTGGAACCCCAAGAACAGCCGTAGCCACAATCGTAGGAAACATCATGATGGCCATCTGTAGAGATGAGATTTTGCCTTTCTCCATTATCTTTTCCTTCCATTGATTGTTAATTACTTTCTTCAAAGATTAATGTAACCCAAGAGTGTGGAGACTATCCCCTGTAATACCCAAGGTTCGTACACCTCTTTAAGAGGTCGCTGCCCTTTATTTTTAGTTTCCAGTAAGATAGATTATGTCACAAAGGGTACTCGCCCCTTTTGGACTGATAGTTGCCATTATGATCATTTTCTTATCTCAGAAAAGGGTGCGATAGTTGAAGAAGGATCAGGTGGTTTATAGAATAGGGTCCGTTTCAGTTATTGAATACACTTTTAGAAGCTTTAACTTTAAAAGGGCGTTTGGTGAGTATTGGATATAAAACAGACATGACTGCTAATGTAAATCTTATCAATATCCTAGCGAAATCAATAAAAATATTTGGTTTTGATATTTATGCTATACCTGAAGAAGAAAAACAATTAGCTTTAGAACATCTTTCTCAATCAGCTGAACAAGGTAAAGTCCGACCATTAGTAGATTTTTCATTTAAACTAGAAGAATGGGAAAAAGCGATTGAGCGACTAATTTCTAGAAAAGCTATTGGTAAAGTTATTTTCACAATGAATAACGATTCAAGTTAATATAAAAACCTACTTTGTCTTAGATGAAGTGAACCCAAAAAGTTAGACATGGTTATTTCATCAGGCAGCTTGTTAAAAATGAGTTCGATATTGTATCGGACTCATTTTTAATTTAAGGGCCATTCAATTGAATAAGCCTTTGAATTACGATACAGTTTGTTGAAGTGATATAATTAAATAAAATTAAACGTCAATACCGAAATATAATGAAATAAAGAATAAGGAAAAGGGGGATTGAAAATGGATGTAAGATACCCAATTGGGGAACTGCAAGTTCCTGAAAAAGTAGCATTAGAAAATGTTCA
>DATMFE010000158.1:0-4124 GCA_035556295.1 Ureibacillus sp. | reverse complement strand
TATTGATTATCTTCTCGTTTCAAAAAATGCTAGAGGTGAAGGACTCGGGCATAAACTATTGGAAAAACTAAAACGAAAAGAAAAACCGATTATACTTGAAGTAGAACCAATTAACTATGAAGACAGTGATTCAGAAAAAAGACTTCATTTTTATAAACGTGAAGGATTTAAGCATGCTAACTCCATTGGGTATGAGAGAAGGTCCCTTGCAACAAAAGAGCTTAATGAACTGGAAATCCTCTACTGGGCACCCAATAATGAGTCGGAAGAAATGATCTTTGAAGCAATGAAGAAGACATATAATCTGATACATACATATAAGGATCAACATTTTTATGGTGAATCCTATCAACCAGTTGAAGAAGTGCTAACCTTTAGCAAAGATTCGAAAAATGAAAATTTATTTGAAAATCTATGAATTTTATATTGTCACTTAGTTAATCAAAAGAAAGAGCGCATTTCTTATTCTAGAAATGCGCCCGCTTCTTGAATATAGGATATCTAATGTTATTTTTCTTGTTTACACCTTCAATAACAATTTCTGAATAAGTAGTCCACAAATAACACCAGGTATTACACATAACATAGGAAGCCAAATCGGTCTAAATAATAACCCAAATGTCCTAAAACTGGAAGAATAAATACAACCAACCGTAACAGAGTATGCAGTAAACACAAAAGGGCGAAAGGAATATTTCTCCTTTCCTCCCTCAGCATCTTTCCAAGCATCCCACGTAGCAAAGAAATATAAACAGGGATAAAACATTAACCATTGATAACCTACCTGTAAAATCGTCTTTTCTATATTCTTTTTTCAATTAGCTTGGTAATGGAAATGTTTTCAATATATTCGATTGTCAATTAAATTCTATCAAATGCTTGTGGTGGCGATTCCAACCATCCTTTATCAATTAAAATATTGGCAGCATCATCAACAAATACGCCAACATTAGTCATATTTCTTACATATAATGCACCTATATCTCTTCTTCCATTTACCGCTAATGAGTTTCCAAATGACCTAATCTTCATAGAGAACATGTCCAACTTATGAGATAACATTACTTTATCAGAAAAAGGAGGATAGTCGGATGTTGTAACCAAATGGTCAATGTATGACGGTGTTGGTAAGTTTTCTGAATGAAGCTTTTCAATACACTGCTTCACTGCTTTATCAGTCATTTCTAAACCTTTTTTAAACAATGATTTTATTTTTTCGTCCTTAACTGTTTGATAAAATCCTAATAATAACGCTTTACTTGTTATGTTATTTTCAATGTTATCGTAAAGGTGAACAATTTCCATTGCATGTAATGGTCTAACATCTCCAAACCAACCGTTTAGGTAGCTTTGTTTATTAGCAAAATCAGGTTTTTCAGGTGTAGGAATACTTGGAGGTTTAACAATTAATTTTTTTTCAAATAAAATATTATTGATCTGTCCTAATAGGATATCTGTGCATTTATTTGCATAAACGAAAAATTCTCTTATATCCTCTCTTATTACTAACGGAATTGCTACTGAATAGATACTAAGCCCAGCCTTAGCCGTATATTTTAAATATTGCACGTAAAATTCATCTTCGTATAAACGGGGGCACCAAGATTTACATCATCCTTTGAAAAACCAACAGGTATAGGGTAGTTTTCCTTTTTTAAAAATTTTTCTATCCTCTGCATAAAATCTTTGGATAAGGCTAAACCATTTTCAAGTAACGTCCTAATATATTCATCCTCACAATGTTGTAGAAAATAAGGCAAGATTTGACTTGCCATACTGTTCCCCATATAGGTAACCCAAAGTTTACCGATTTCAACCGATGTAAATGGCTGTGACTCGTCTACTTCTTTTGAACTTAAATTAATTGGTTTCATAACATCCATTGGATTAAATTCTTTATCCGTGGTCATAAGTAATCCCCTTATCTCTATGTTTCATTAGGTTTAAAGTTACCGATAAACTGTAGTCTTATTCGAGTTAGCAGCCTCTTTATAAAAATAGAGGCTTATTTTTTAGTATCGGCTTTAGGTAGACCTCGTCGATCCGATTGGATACTAAATTCCGTGATTTAGGAAATTGTTTTATTCCAAAATCCGGCCCCTTCAATGAAAAATGAGCGCTTATCCTTGTTCAAGGAACGCTCCCAATTGTAGAAGATTCTATATCCCTTTTATTGAGAGAAAGTTCCGTTTAACAAGAACTCAATAAATCGATCATGTTCATGTACCCGTGAAGAGAGAGTCTTTTCACCGTACAAGTCAATGGTAGATTGAAATACATAGTCAATGTGACTTGCAGTGTTTTTTAGATAAGTTACAATTTTTAACAAAACTCCCCTGAAGATTAACAAAGGATTAATGTTCTATTAACACTGTTTATGTATCGTTAAAGCGTAGCAAATATTAAAAGAATAGGAAGTGGAGAACAGTGAAGAAGAAGAAAAGAATCCTTTCGTTGGCTGTGCCGTTTATGTTGGCAACATCTGTGTTTGGAAGTGTTGCAAGTGCAGCGCCGAATGATAACTGGTTAAAAAGCAGCAAAACGGAGTTAAGTGCTCACCGTGGTGCACAAGTGGCCGCTCCTGAAAACACATTAGAGGCGATCACTCAGGCTGGTCTATTAGGATATGGCTTTGTTGAAATCGATGTCCAAAAAACAAAGGACGGCCAATACGTCTTAATGCATGATACAACGGTTGACCGTACTACTACAGGCTCTGGAAAGGTAAAAGATTTAACATTAGAACAAATTCAAAGTTTTGACATCGAGGATAAAGAAGGAAATGTAACAGATTATAAAGTACCAACACTTGAGAAAGTGTTAGAGGAAGCTCATAAATACAATATTGGTATTAATTTTGATGGCTCAAAAGGCGACTGGCAGGATAAGCAATTTGTGGACGACATTATGGAAGAAGCTGAAGAGGCCCACGTATTAAACCATTCATTCTTTGTACTAAGTAATGATGATATTCGAAGTCAATTTAACGAATGGTACCCAGAAGCAACTGTGACATTCCTTGGAAATGCATTGCAAAACGTAGAAGCTGATATTGAAGAATTAAAACAATATGACAACGCTATTTACTCAACTTCAATTAAAAATGTAGATGAAGAAACTGCCAAAAAAATTAAAAAAGCAGGCCTAAAACTGCATGTATACTCAGTTAACTCTACTGAAACATATGAAAAAGCGAAACGTATTCATCCACGATTGATTGAAACAGATGTGATTATACCTTAATATCATTGCTGGAATATATGAATATGATAAAGGTGCCCTACGTAATGGGACTTTAAGAAAAATATAAAATCTCGTCAATCGATTGTGAATTGGCGGGATTTTTGATTTGTAATCTAGTCGTCGTTTCCAAAAAGAAAATGCCTTAACATGCTAGTGGTTATGAAGATGAGTCATTGTCACTGGCGATTCATCAGGACAAATACATCTCTTAATGTTTATAATAACAACTAAATATATTCAACCCTCTGAAAGTAATGTTAAAGTAAAAAATGCGTTGTAAAATAAACTAAGTAATCTAATTTGAAGGGTGTGATACCATGCTAATGCCAGTTACACTCCGCGGTCGCTTAGTCTGCTTAGAACCTATGACGATTGACCACGTTGATGATCTCTGTGCGGTTGCCTCAGAAGATAGGTCAACTTACGCCTATACTTATGTTCCGAATGGACAAGAAGATACTAAACATTACATTGAAATGGCTCTAGCCGACTTTTCGAAAGGTCGTGCATTGCCATTTGTAGTTCGTCACCTCGAAACGGGCCGTATTGTCGGGACAACACGATTTCTTGATTTAGAAGTTTTTTCATGGACTCCTCCAGGGTCACCGGGCGTTGCAGGTGGGCCTTCACCCACAGATTTGACTCCACCAACCGTGGCAGAACTCGGCAGCACTTGGTATGCAGCTTCGTTCCAACGTACTGGTGTTAATACAGAGTGCAAGCTGCTGATGCTTGCACATGCATTTGATTCGTGGAATACAATCAGAGTCACACTGAAAACTGACGCTCGTAACATCCGTTCACGTTCTGCTATACAAAGGCTTGGTGCTACTTTTGAAGGCATTCGCAGGGCACACCTCCCTGCAATTGATGGTAGCATT
>DATMFE010000157.1:0-3826 GCA_035556295.1 Ureibacillus sp. | reverse complement strand
TGTTGGACGTCTTACAATTTCAATTCCTTTTGCTTTAGTAGCCTCGATATCAATTCGACCGACTGTTTTTTGAAAATGACCGAGCGTCAATGCAGCTGGTTTCCAACCATAGAATCGAAGAACAGGCGGAATAAGACCGCGGCTGTGCCAGTTAAGAAGCGTTTCATCCAATGCCATATTATAAGCAGGACTTTGTAACCCAGAATCAATAAAATACCATGTTTCCACCATGTTGTTCCCACCACCCATATTTTGTTCATTCTACTCTTCTACCGATTCAGATATAGAAGAAATCAACACAAATAGTATTATTTAAAAATAATTTATACCTCGTTTTAATTACCATAAAATTAAACATTTAACAGACAGCTGTATTATATTGAAATAATATACACATCTGACAATCAACTTTATGATAGCATGCTCACCATTTTTGTCAATAAATTGAGATTGGATTGCCTCTAGCACTTCGTCTGCCTTAGAAATAGAATCGATAGCAGACAGATGCATATACTGATATACATTCAAGATGATATTATAATAAGAAAAACTAAATGAAGAGAAGGGTAGAAACAATGATTAGATATGCTCAAGAGAAAGATTTACACACCATTTTAGACATTTATAATGATGCAATTGTAAACAGCACAGCGGTTTACGACTATACACCACACACCATTGAAGATAGAAGAACATGGTATAAACAAAAGCTCGAAGCGGGATACCCTATAATTGTTTTTGAAGAAGATGATCAGATAATGGGCTTTGCCACTTTTGGTCCTTTTAGAGCCTGGCCTGCCTATAAATATACGATTGAGCATTCTGTTTATGTACATAAAGACCATCGAAGAAAAGGAATCGGATTACACTTATTAAAGGAAATAATAGTGATTGCCAATGAACAGAAATATGCGACACTTGTGGCTGGCATTGATGCCACTAATGAGGCCAGTATCAAAATCCACGAAGGATTAGGCTTTATCCATTCTGGCACGATAAAAAAAGCTGGCTATAAATTCGGTAGATGGCTAGACCTTGCCTTTTATCAATTAGATTTACAAGGGCCAGATCAACCTACTGAACCTTGATACGTATAGTTTCAAGCCCCCCTCATAATTATGGGGGCTTGAATTCACTATTAGAAAATATTAGTTAAACCCGAATTCTATGTAAACCATCTGATTAATCTGCAAAATAATTCAAGAAATGCTCTGCAGCTTTAGTCAAACGATTTCTTTTTAAGGATACTATGGCTGGTTCGATAAATAATGGAAAATCCTCAATTTCAAGTGTACTAATATTCTGATGAGAGATATCATGAATTTCCGATTTCGGAATAATTGAAATACCTATTTCTAGCGCAACAAAATTTAATACCGTAAATATATCGTTGCATTCTAGAACAATATTAGCAGAAAAATCACGTTTATTGAATTCGTTCAAAATGTCCCTATAAATAGACGAACCCTCCATGGGACCTAACATAAGAAATGGATAGTTAATGATTTCTTTTAAACTAATGGAACTTTTATTAAGCCCGTTTGCCCATGCAGCAGGAAGGGTCACTACAAAAGGTTCTCTCTTAAGTCTTTGCACTTGATACTCTTCTAAATTAGCTGGAGGAAGCATAAATGAAAGTTCGATTTTTCGTTCAATTAATAGTTTTTGCAGGTAAGTTGAATCTTCCTTCCAAACATTAACAAATACATTGGGATATTCGCTTCTAAACTCTTTGACCTTTTTAGGAAGTAAGTTAACACAACTCGATGATATACCAATCGATAATGTTCCCCGAGTTCCTTCTTCTATTTCTTGTATTTCTTGCTTAACCTCTTTTATATCTTGCAGCATATGCACAGCATGGTTATATAAGACCCTACCAGTTTCCGTTAACTCCCACTGTTGTCTATAGCGTTTAATTAAAACCGTTCCCAATTCCTTTTCCAATTGTTTAAGCTGTTGACTCAATGGCGGCTGTGCCATATGCAAAATTTCCGCTGCCTTCGTTATATTCCCTTCGTCAACAATTGTTTTAAAATACTTTAATTGCCTAAGGTCCATCGATACACCCCCCCAATCATATTTTTTTCATATAATATCATTATTATAAATATATTTTTCATATCACGAAAAGTTTGTTACAGTATTTATATCGCTAGCGTACAGTATTTGAAAAAACCATCTCTTTAAACAAAAGAATCTATATAGCAACATCATTAAAGGGGATATTACTATGGAACAAACAGCTAAAAATATTAAAGACCAAATGACATTTGAATTAATTATCCAAATCTTAAAAGAACACGGTATTACAACTGATAAAGAGATACAAGATCGTTTAACAAACCAGGTTAAGCTTTCTTCAATGGACGAAGAGCTAAAACAACGTGTAATCGAACAAATTAAACATTAATTCTTTTGGTTGATAAACAAAAAAGAACGCTTAGAATGCCCTTATAAGGGTGATTTTAAGCGTTCTTTTTTCCATACATCCATCTCTGAATCCTTAATACATTCAGGTTTCCCTACATTCTATACAAATCTTAAGCATAGCCGTTTAAGTCACCTTCTTCGGCTCCACTAATGTATACAACATTCCGCTAAAAATAAGGATCATTCCAATAACCTGTAAAGTCGAAGGTCGAAATCCTATTATAATGGTATCCAACAAGATAGCGACAGCCGGATCAACAAAAACTAAAGCAGATATAACAGGTATAGATAGCTGTCTAAGACTGTCAAAAAATAAATAATAGACAATCCCCGTATGAATCAATCCTGTCCCTAAAATAAATAGCCAATTCGTTGAACTCAAATGATGAAACACGTTAAAATCCATAAATGGCAATAAAATAACGATTCCAACCAAAGTTTGAACAAATGTCGTCGCATAAGCACTTAACCCTTGAATGCCTTTACCTATAATCATCGTCATTGCATAGCATATGGCTGCAAGTAAAGCCCATATAAAGCCTGAGCTTACGAAGTCTGAAAATGATGTTTGACCGGTAATGCCTATTATGAGGACACTTCCAAGGAAACACACAAAAACAGCCAACAAAGACCATACATTCATTTTTTCCTTTAGAAAGATAATTCCGAAAATCAATACTAATATAGGAGCTAAATGATAGATAGAGATGGCAATGGTTATAGACATCTCCTCAAATGCTTTAAATAGAAACACCCAATTTAATACTAAAAACACACCGCATAGCATTGTAACAAGTACATCTTTCTTTCTCCAAACCTCTACTTTATGCTGTCCTGTAACAAACCAGCACAAACCTAAAAATAGCGTGGCACAAATACAACGAACGAACACTAGCTCAGATGCCGGAATACCCGTTTTTACAGTAAAAAATCCAATGGACCCAAAAATAGACATGGCTAATATCATTTTAATCATAGCAGCTGATTTCATAGACAATAGAACCTTTCCTTTATACTAATCTAGCATTTATCATAGCATATTTTTCCTAACTTCTTGTTGATTAAATGGTATCGTCTAACGCCAGACTTCCATTCAAAGAACGTAATAAATTTGCCCTTCTTATCCGAGAGGGGCTTTTATTATAGGCCCTGTTAAACAATGATATTGATTTCCTTGTTGAACTAACTGGCAGAATAGTTTAGGAACATCGTATAAAGAAATCATAAAAGATACTCCTTTTTAGCACTCAAATATGATAGTATAGAACATAATAAAATATTAAGTATACTCGGAGGAGCCTGTCACCAAGGGATTATTATGCCCTTGGTGACAGGCTCTTTTTGTATTTTTTTCAGATTTACACAAATTATAAACAAAGAAAGGTGGAGTCAA
>DATMFE010000156.1:0-4976 GCA_035556295.1 Ureibacillus sp. | reverse complement strand
CTTGATTTTATCGGCAACCATAATAAGACATTCTTGATTGCTATCGCACTAAATGGAAGTAGATACTATGACAAAGAAAGCTTGAAAGTTGCTATTGCTACTAAATTTGCGAATATTCCTGGAAGTACACATATTCAAATGGATAAGATTGCCCAGGAAAGAATTTTGGAGCAAATTGATAAAGAAAACTTTAAATCATTGAAATATTTGAAGGAAGAGTACTTTGAATTTAAGAAACTGAATTCGGGAAAAATACCTTACTTTTTAATGGATTATATGAAGTATGATGGAGCTCCTGACCCTATTAAATATATTGATTTAAAGAAAACTTATTTGGAATTTGTTGCCTCAGTAGAGAAAGAGGATAACTTGAAAAAATTACTCGAAAATGAGTTGTTTGAAGGAGCACTGAAAGAACTATCAAGTAAGTTACCAATTAAACGGATTTATGAATTTGTTATTGCTAAATATTTATTAGAACATCAGGAAATTTCTCTCACAACGGCTAGAAGCGAAATTTTGAAGATTGTTCAAGACGTTCAAGAAGATAGTGTGGTACATGCTTTTGAATGCTTAAATCAAGATTATTATGATAGCGGTCAGCTAAAACGTAATCTTAAATTATTCACGTATAGTGATGGGAAGTTAGAGAAGACACAAGCACTCATAAATGTACTTGAGAACGAAGAGTACAGAATGTATATCGAAGACTTATTAAATTACGGCATTTCACGTTATAAAAAAGAATTTAAAGAAAAAGACTATGGTTTACCACATTTTAAATTGTATGAGCAATATCAAATGGCAGATGCTGCTTTACTATCTAATTATCGAAAAAGTCATAGTTCCTTTAGGGGATCAGGTTTATTGTCGAACGAAAATGACTATTTCTTATTTATTGATTTGCATAAGGAAGCAGATATCAAAGAAAGCATTAATTATCAAGATGAATTCATTAATGAGCGATTCTTTCAATGGCAAAGCCCAAACAGTACAGCACAAAGTTCTGAACGAGGGAAGAACATTATATATAATAAAGCTCGAAATATTAATTTACATTTGTTTATCAGAAAGTATAAACAAATTGATGGGAAAACGGAGCCCTACATTTATATTGGCAAAGGGAATACCGTGTCATTTGAAGGAGAAAAGCCCATCACAGTAAAAATAGAGTTGGAACATGAAGTACCCGCAAATTTGTATAAAGAGTTTACAATTAGGGTTTAAACAAAAAATAGTCTTCTCAAAAGAGAGGACTATTTTTTTATTATTAATTCCTCAACAGCCGGAACATCCGCCGGAGCCCACTTAAGTGAACTTAAATTTTCGCGTTTCAACCAAATCAGTTTTGAATGCTCTTTTGGAATAGGTGTGCCTTCTACAATTGTACATTTCATGCAAATTAACGTGATGATAAATGTATCATATTCGTGCGTATTTTCATTAAATACATCATTCGCTTTAATTTTGCATCCTAGTTCTTCGGCTATTTCTCTTTCGATAGCAGAGTGGAGGTCTTCCCCTTGTTCTACTTTTCCACCTGGAAATTCCCACATGTTAGGAAGGCTCATATCAGGCGATCTTAACGCACAAAGAATTTCCTTTTCCTTATTTTCAATAATAGCAGCTACTACTTTGACAGTTTTTTTCATGGAGTCCTCCTATAGTGTTAATGACATTACTATCATACCATTTAATTTGTTGGTGGCTTAGAGGAAAGTCTGCAGTGAGCAAACATACTTTACATGCCAACTACAGCGATTTTTGAAATTATATAGGGGTTATCGGAAATTTAGATTATAGGCGATACACATTAAAACGAATCCTCAATACACTAAGTAATAAGAATGATACTTAAGATTGGAATGAGGGATCGTATGATACACATATCAGGGATGAATTTTCAACAAAGTAGCATGTGGCCGTCTGGCAGTATTGAAAGGGTAATTGTTCAACAAATGCATGAACATCCGGTCGTTTATTCGTATCAGTCTCTCGATGAGTTATCGTTTGAACTGAAATTACGCAAAAACATCATAGTAAGTGCAAGAGCTATGAATCAGGGTTATGCTCAGTTCGAACCCTTTTCCAGATCTCGTTGTAATCCCGAATACTGGTATTTGACAAATTTCGGCGGATTCCAGCTGAAGCATGGTGTAATGCCATCTGATGCGATTCAAGACATTTATACCAACAGTTCGCTGTATGCCTTTGAATGTGCCACGGCAAAAATGATTATCTATTATCATGCCGTTTTAAACACTATGGGTGAATCTTTATTTAATCAAGTATTTCAAGATATCTATTTGTACAGTTGGCATGCTGATCCTGAACTTGGAATACAACCGATTAATACGAATTATTTCTTACCTGGAGATGTTGTTTATTTTAATAATCCGGAATTTCATCCAGAAACCCCTTGGTGGAGAGGAGAAAATGCGGTTGTTCTCGAAGATGGTGCATATTTTGCACATGGAGTAGGAATAGGGACTGCTGAACACATAATCCAAGAATTAAACAAAGCGAGAATGCCAGGGAGTACTCAATCAGCCTACCTGACAACTTCGGTCGTAAGACCCTCTTTTAAACATTTAGCGAAAATTTCGATGCTGCCACGAAATTACATGGCTCATAAAATTCAACATGCCGTCATACATCATAACGAAAGCTCGATTTCAGGTGAGTGGTATCGCTTCTATTTTTATTACAAATAGTCAAACTTTATCTTAAATCTACTAATATAATCTTCTTACAAACTATTGAATATCTCAAAACATCTAGAAATATCAAGAGAAACAGTGTTTTAGTGTTATCTTTGGCCAATAATGAACGTATATGGTTTATTTTGGCCATTTTTTGTATATTTTAGGGATTTACAATACATATATGACAGGCGTAGAATAATCGCATTAAATTACAAATTTCATATCGGCCTAATCTCAGAATCATCTGAGAACGGAGGACCCATTATTTGGGGGTTAATTCTGCAATTGCAGAAGGGATGAGAAACTCTTTCGCCATCCTACCCGTCAGCTAACTTCGTCGGCTAAAGCGAAAGGGGGTATAAGACCGCCTTAATTCAGGAGGCTTTTTTGTTGTGTTTAAAACAACATGGCAGCCTGATATATTTGTAGGTCTTTTTATTATGCCTATAATTAAAGGTTGCTTTGAAAACATATAGCAAAGAAAGCTGTATAGCCTTACTAGGCGTTAAATAGAGTAACGAGTACTAAAAGCTTGTTCAATAAGTGAATCGTATTGTTCATCTCAGAGAAAGTATACATCGGTCTTTTTCTATGTTCAGCCCATCTCTATCTTAATAATTATGGGACAAATATTTAGATGCAGTAATGGAAAAAGTAAACTGGATACTAAATTTTTTTATGAGGTCAGTTAGGAGATCACGATGAAAAAAATAAAAGAGGTTAACCCTCCAAAAGTCCTTGTATTAGGTTTTGCAACTGTCATCCTTATCGGGGCCTTTTTATTGACTCTTCCCATTGCCACTGAGGATGGAAAGGGTCTCTCATTTTTAAATGCTTTATTTACTGCTACATCTGCCACATGTGTAACAGGGCTTGTCGTCGTAGATACTGGGGATACCTTTTCTTTATTCGGTGAATTGGTCATTTTAATACTCATTCAAATTGGTGGATTGGGATTTATGACATTTGCAACTTTTTTATTTTTGCTGTTAGGTAAAAAAATCTCTTTAAAAGAAAGGCTGCTATTGAAGGAGGCTTTCAATAACGTATCCATTACAGGGCTTGTAAGGCTAGTAAAAAGAATATTGATATTCACCGCAGTGATTGAACTTGTCGGTGGTATCCTTTTATCGATTCGTTTTTCTTACGATATGCCAATAGGTAAAGCCATCTATTTCGGATTTTTTCATGCTATATCTAACTTTAATAATGCTGGTTTTGATTTGATGGGAGAATTTCGGGGTCTAACTTCTTATGTAGATGATCCTGTTGTCGTCTTAACCGTATGCGCTCTCATCACACTCGGTGGATTAGGATTTATTGTGATGAACGAACTTTATGAATACCGTGATACTCGCCGCTTGTCTGTGCATACGAAGGTAGTATTACTGGCAACTGTTATTCTAACAGTAGGGGCAACTCTGTTAATCTTCATGTTTGAATATGGAAATGATAAAACATTAGGCCCTTTATCTGAAACTGGAAAAGTATTGGGTTCATTGTATCAAGCGGTTACTCCAAGGACGGCAGGTTCTAATACGTTACCAATTGGGGATTTAACACATTCTACTTTGTTCTTAATTATTTGTCTGATGTTTATCGGAGCAGGTTCAGGATCGACGGCTGGAGGAATTAAAATAACGACCTTTGCTGTTTTAGTAGCTACCATTTGGTCCCAAATTAAAGGAAAAGAAGATGTTATCTTATTTAGGCGCAGAATTGTTACGGAAACAATATTAAAAGCACTAACCGTTGCTTTTTGTGGATTGAGTGTTGTTGTAGCTATGACCATGATACTTAGCATTACAGAAGAACACAGTCATGATTTTATTATGTATTTATTTGAAGCCACTTCTGCGTTTGGTACAGTAGGACTTTCCATGGGATTGACTCCGGAGTTATCTCCTATTGGTCGTATATTTATCATTTTGACAATGTTTGTGGGAAGATTAGGTCCTTTAACGATAGCTTTTTCCATTGCAAAGAGACGTAAACCAGACAACTTCCGTCATATAAAAGGAAATATCATGATCGGTTAATTAAATTGAGGGAGTGTAGATGAAAATGGCTGTAAAACAATATGCTGTGATTGGTTTAGGGAGATTTGGAACAAGTATAGCTCGAAGATTGTATGAGGCTGGACAAGAGGTGCTAGGGATTGATGCAAATGAGGAAAAAGTCGAAGATGCTGAATTATTTGTCACTCATGCAGTAGTGGCTGATACGACAGAAACGAAGGCGCTTAGAGCGATTGGGATAAGCAATTTTGAT
>DATMFE010000155.1:0-1501 GCA_035556295.1 Ureibacillus sp. | reverse complement strand
TCAATTTGAAATTGAGCTGGTGGACAATACCAAGAAACGTCTGAATCTAATTTTCCTTCTGAAAAGTTTGTGAAAAATACTAGTTGATTACTCACTCTCTGTCATTCCCTTCTTAGAAGCTATTGTTCTTCTATTTCTATTTTGCCATAATTTAACGAATAAATAAAATATTTTGATTATTTTTCTAGTAAATTCTTTTCTTTCATAAAAAAATAAGACTCTTTTACATAGAGTAAAAGAGTCTTATTTTTAGATTATCGCATTTAGAATAAGTGCTCCTGCAAAAGCAATAAAGGATAGAAGCGTTTCCAAAACAGTCCATGTTTTGAACGTTTCTTTTACTGTTAATCCTAAATACTCCTTCACCATCCAGAATCCAGCATCATTAACGTGAGAGAACATTAGTGAACCCGCGCCCGTAACGATAACCAGAAGTTCTAAGTTAACACCAGACATGTGCTCAATGATTGGTGAAACAATACCCGCTGCTGTTGTTAATGCAACAGTTGCTGAACCTGTAGCAATACGGATTAATCCAGCAATTAAAAATGCAAGTACAAGTGGTGATAGAGATAGATGTTCAGACATTTGACCAATCGTTGTACCTACTCCGCTATCGATTAATACTTGTTTGAAGCCACCGCCTGCACCAATAATTAAGACAATAGATCCTACAGGAAGCAAACATTCTTCCGTTAGTTTTTTAATCACATCTTTTGTCATACCTTGACGTTTTCCAAGCAGGTAAAACGCTGCAAAACAAGAAATTAATAGTGCAATCAATGGACTTCCTATTAGTTCTATAAATTTCACTAGTCCGCTTGGCAATCCGTTAATAACAGGTGCTATAGCTGCTAAGACCATTAATAGAACGGGCAGTAAGATGACAAAGAACGAAACGCCTGTACCAGGAAGATCTTTTGATGTTGTCGTGATACGAATTAAATCAGGCTCTCCTTCTGGAACTACTCGTTTATGAACCCATTTTGCAAAAACTGGTCCAGCAATAACTGCGGCTGGAATTGAAATGATTAACGCGTATAAAAGCACTTTCCCCGTATTTGCTCCATAAATACTAATAGCTGCCATCGCTCCTGGATGAGGAGGAACGAGACCGTGAACAATTGATAATCCTGCAATAACTGGCAGAGCAATCAATAATATATTTTGTTTTGTTGTTTTATGAATCGAAATAACTAAAGGCAGTAAGATTAAAATTCCTACTTCGAAGAAAACAGGAATACCAATAATGAAACCTGCTACTAGCATTGCCCACGGCAATCTTTTCACACCGAATATTCTTACGAAATAATCCGCTACCTGCATGCCAGCACCTGAATCAGCCATCAGCTTACCTAAAATTGTTCCCAGTGCTAAAATTCCTACTAAGTGGCCTAAAACACCGCCCACTCCTGTTTCGTAAGCGGCAACAATTTTATCCATTGATAACCCAGAAGCAATTGCTAAAAACAAACTCGCAACCGTTAAACTGATAAACGCA
>DATMFE010000154.1:0-2916 GCA_035556295.1 Ureibacillus sp. | reverse complement strand
GCTGCGGCGACTTCTTCCTCAGTAAATGTCACACTCTTATCGGCCACATCGTAAAAAATGGTCATTGCTCCACCGATCAGGATTAGGATAATAATTGTAATCGCGATAACTTTGGTCGTGGAAGCACCTTGTTGGTTACGTGTTTTCATAAATACACCTTCTTAATTCATTGTGGATCACTTGTTCAAGTTTAATGTACTTGAATCAAGTCAAAAAGACCATAGAGTTACTTGAATTGACATTTTTTCTAAGAAAAAATTGTTACAGTTTTCAAACTGGCTGAAAATCAGAACTCCTATTTAATGGGAGCGCTCAATTATCTCCGGTTCGTTAATTTCTGTGATGAATTCCTCTTCCTTATCCCGTTTAAAGTCGGTGTACTCCGTAATTAAGTTTTGATCGTAAATGACTGTTAATCTTGAGTTTTTTTGAGGGATGCTTGGTGTGATTGGATTGCGATCATGGTCATATAAGAGTGCTTGCGCGCTACCAGATTCGAAAGTATTATTCCTGGAACTTCCACGGACTGCCGTTAAAATTAAGCGGCTTGCTGAAATACCACCTTGTAATTGAATATGAGAACCAACACCATACATAATCATGTTAGATTTGGTATAGAAAAAGCCTTTAATCACACTTGGTGTGTCGCTATCTACGGAAATATTTGAAATATTAATTTCTCCCGTTGCGAAAATAATCAAAGTACTATTTTCAGTTATGCCATTCAATGTGCTTTCGCTTATATTCACCTTGCCATCTACATAAATCAAAGCATCAGTCCGGAGGTTCGTATTTGTAATCGATAAATCGCCGTAAATATAATAAGTACCCGATAAATTAATGTTTCTATTTCCGTAAATGGATGCACCGTTAATGGTAAGACTGCTTTTACTTAATGTCTTTTCAGATTTCGTACAGAAAATTATAAACCAGGAAACACATTTTTCAGTCTCACCGGCAATGAGGGTTTCGTAGTTTTTAGAAAATCGGCTTGTTTCGTGATTTGGAGCGGTAATGCTTAAGGAAGTATATTTTTTATTTGTTCCAGAGTTTGCTTTGTCCAAAATTGTACTGCTAATTTCAACTTTATCGTCAGAGAGTTCCTTTGTAACGACATTGAGTTGAGGGCTATTAAAAAATTCTGCTGAAATGGCACTTGACGCGTTTATGGCAATTGGGCTAAGTCTTGTATAGTTGACGGTATTATTTAATTTGGTCCCTGTGATGTGATCATCATAAGAAGGTTTATTATTCGTTTTTAAGACATAGATATTATTTTGTTCATTTAAAATTAATTTAGGAGTGACACTATTTGCAGCTTGTCGAATCCTTGCCGTAACACTATCTTCCCATCTAGCAGTTGTTCCTGAAAACCAGGTCGCTTGTTTTGATAAAATAATATTCCCATCAGATTTAATATCTCCTTGCACCTCAACGCCACCATGTAAGAAAAGATTGCCGCCATTATTTGTAGAAATGGCGTATCTTAACTGATCTGGAATGGCATCCGTACCAACCATCACTTTGGCGGTTGCTACGTTTTCTTTTCCATTAACGATACCTATACTTTTTATGTTAATAATCCTTTTTAATTCCTGTAATTCATTTTTTTCATTGTAAACATTTTCAATATGATCAGTATCAATACAAACTCTAGTTTGTCCCGTTTCGCTAGGGATCTCTACACTGCCTCTGACGCAGCTATACTTGCTGTTTTGGATTACTTGATTTAATTTGACCTGAAAATCGGCCCTTCCAACTGTACCTGTCTGGATAAAATCCTCTAATTCTTTTTGTATAGATTGCGTCAAAAATTCGATTCCTTTATCCGTTATATCAATTGCTTGAGTGCGATCTTCTCGAATCGCGTTCTTTAGAATGCCATTCGTTGTAAGTGTAATGAGGCTTAATCCTAATATCGAAAAAATAATGAGGACAGTTAAGGATAATAATAATGAATAGCCTTTTTCACACTTAGTTTTGTTCATAGAAATCCTACTTTCTAATCTAAGATGTTAAAACGGTTGGACTTCATTGATAAATTCAATTTCTTTAAGAGTGTTTCGGCTTTTGTATTGAAGGATTAGTGTGATGCTGTAAGAATCCACTTTACTAGGATCACCGTTAATTCGGGAGGTATTTTTGATCGAAATATTATTATTCGTAACCTCGTAAATTTCATTTTTTAAATATAATTTTGTCTTCCCATTGTTAGTTCGAAACCCAATCGGCATTAAAGTATTTTGCAAGCTGTATCTAAAAAGAGGCTGCCCGATGTATCACGTTTGCAAAGGGCAGGGGTAGTAGATACATTCAAATAGCTATTTTCATTATTTGTAATGTTTTGAATAATATGTGCTTCCTTTGTTTCGTAAAGAGTTTTTATCAATCGGCTAACGATAATGTCGGCTTCATCTCGAAGACTACTTTCAACCCGAATAGCATCTGTTGTTTCTGTACTTTGAACGATGAGTGAAATCGTAAAAATCGAGATAAACGACATTAAAATAAGGACTCCCAATAATTCAACTAATGTAATGCCACGTTCATCAAGCCATTTTTTATTCAATCGAAACATACCCTTCCGACGAACCAGTTGTTTTCCCGTTTGGCGAAGTAACGGTGACCACTACTTTAACAAGATTTAAATCCTTCTCGGTAAATTGCGCATTTTTCGCAGTGGCCGTATTTTGAGAAGCTTTATACGAGACCGTATAGGTTTTCCCATTCAAATCAATCTCAAGTGGGGGATTCTTCAATTTTTTATTAGGTTCACTATTATCAACAAAATAACTTTGAATATCTGTCTTCTTCGTATAAGTATTCGCCCGAACCCTCGCCAACATCGCATCAGCCAGGTTGATGGTCACCAACTTCTCCGTATTCGTCGCAGCCACCCGATTCGTCTGAATAAAA
>DATMFE010000153.1:0-11129 GCA_035556295.1 Ureibacillus sp. | reverse complement strand
GAAATACGCATTAACATCACGATTATTAGTTCTAGACCTTCACCTTAATTCATAAATTTTAGAAAAAAATGAGGTGTTTTACTATGCTGAACTTCCATGATATATGCCATCAATATGCTCAAATTGTTAACGGGAAGGCTAGTGTGAAACATGGAGTTTGTTCAGTAGAACTCAATCGAAATCTTCATGTCACTATTCAAGGACGTCCAAGTCGAGGTGAACTTCACGCAGGAATATCGTTTGAATCAATGGATCACGAAGGAAATGCACTTAATCTTGGAGAAGTTGTCCTCCTAGAAGAAGAAATCCCCCCTTTTGTTAATATATTAGTTCGTAATAACCTAATCATAAGCGCTATTCATAATCACTGGATTTTTACCAATCCCAATATTTTATATGTCCATTTCCAATCTGTGGAACCTCCATTAACATTTGCACAAAAAGTCGCAAAAGCCTTTAGTGTTTTAAAACTTTAGATTACTTGACTTTTTGAATGAATCATTCACAGCAATGTTAGTCTCAAATTATCATAAATATCTATTTGTTTTTATAGAATTTTAAACTTTGTTGAATGAAAACAGCACTACAGACTCATACTGTTTAGCACGCCCTACCTCCATCTCAACATGGAGGTTTCTTAATGTCAGTTAGAAAAGTAAGTAAATTATGGTCACTTCGAATGGATACTAGGATTGATAAGCGAACCGGCAAACGGAAACAAAACATCTAAATCCTATGAATATAGCATTTTTTTCATATTTTCAGCTACATCAATATGCTAAAATATCCCTATAATATAAAGGAGGAAGAACTTAAGGTTGTAATATAACAAGAAGGAAAGGGTTTTGATTTATTTGTTAAAATCAAAAGTATTTATAATAACAGCACTAATATTTAGCCTTTTATCTATATTTATCATCCAAAAAAGAGAAGTAATTTTCCAAGAGGGAAATCCTATTCCATTAGTTATAGCTATATGAAAAATGATTTTTCAAGATAAAGAAATGGTTGAAGTGTGGAAAGATGAAGAATATTTAGTGAAACAAGGAGAGTTCGCACCTTTTATTGAAATGATGGATAAAGACGAATGGAATTCAGTTGAAATAATAGAAAATGCAAATCATTTAGTTTTTGAAAAAGATAATATGACGAAAAGTATTTCTTATAAAGATTATACAAGGTACTACACAATAATTTATTCCTATTAAGCTACTACAGATAGCCTTCATTCAATAAAGAAAATACTTAATAAGCTGTTTAATGTTATTCACAGACAACAAAAAGCAGATACTGTCCTATATCTCGATATTTGTTAAATTAACAATCAAACAAACAGTTATAAGGAAGTGGATTTATGCAAGAATCACTTTTAATTTTCTTTTGTTTAGCCATCACATTACATAATTTAGAAGAAGCTTTATGGTTGCCACAATGGTCTCAACAACCTTCAAAATTTCAAAGGGCAGTAAGTGCAAATGAATTTCATTTTGCTGTGTTAGTTATTACATCACTAGCTTATTTATCTGCATTTAGTTATTTTTATTTTCCTGAGTCTATTCTAATTAAATGGGTGTTTATTGGATTTTTAGGTTCAATGATACTTAATGCCATTTTCCCTCATCTTCTTGCAACAATTGTAATGAAAGAATATGCACCTGGTCTTTTAACAGGGGTTTTACTAAACATTCCTATCAATTCTTTAATATTATATAGAATGTTTATGGATGAACTAATTACCTTAAAAGAAACTGTTTTTTCAACAATTATTGTAGGACCAATTTTAATATTAGTAATTCCTTTATTATTTAGAATCGGGAAAAGAGTATTCCCTTCTTATTAATTTCTTTATAGTTAATTTGGAGGCTTTACACGAAGATATGGCTCGTGAATTAAATAACTTTATTACTCAATTTCCACGCCAACAATCATAAATATGATTAGAACTTAAACAACTTAAACTACCTTCCAAAAATATAATAGTTGGAAGATTTACTGGTTTTAGAATGATGAAATTAAAGGACTTTATTATCACTAAACAGATACAAGATAAATTCCTGTATCTGCTCATATCCAATCACAAGTTATTGATAGAGCTAAATTTGTTATGTTGTGGATGAATGTCCTAGAATCTTTTGAAGGGTCATGACATCCCCATTATTTCACAAGAAAGATTTAATGTAGATCTAAATGTGTGAGGTAAAACCCTTACGCCTATTATACCTGCACCTTTTCCATACCGCTTGATCCTTTGTCTAAGCCTAACTTTCTCAATGGTATTTCTATAAACAGTTGTAAAGATGTATTCATTATTAAATTCTTCTGTTTCTGCAATCAGCCCTCTTAATAATTTATTTGTTTTTTGACTGACTAGAACAACATTCAAAGGAACTCCAACCCTTGATTAATTTTACAGGTATAAAGCAAAAAAACCTGATAACTGAAAAATCAGTAATATCAAGGTTTTCCGTAAATAATGACCTGTGAGGGACTTGAACCCCCGACCCCCACTCTGTCAAGGATGAGTCTTGTATTCTTTCTAGTTATTTAGAGTTATCGACAGTCTCTAGAAATCCTTATATATCAAGGATTCTAGAGTTTTTTGTGTTTTTTAATAATCAGAGATTATTGCTTGTTATTTTAAGTGGCATGCCAAAATCATACCACGGGGAATGCCGATTATTGAACTAAAATCAAGTCACTGCTTAAGTAAGAATCCTCATATTTAATTTGATTAAGATCGAGCAAACCTATCTTTGCTAACACTATGTTGTTTATCACTATAATACAGTAAAAAATCTCAAACTATTAAATGATTGTAATCAATTAGGATTAACTACTTATAATTAAAGATGTTTTTTTGTAATAGTTTGCCAAACTTTAAGTCCGAGTGAATATTCCATTGACACCATAGTTTGTCCATATACAACACTATAACCTACTATCTCATTGATATGTGAAGCTGGCATAGGTTCTTTCATTCTTTCAAAACGGTTTAAATGCATATAATATTCCTCATCCTCATGCAATCCTTCATCGTTTCTATAGTCACCAATCTCAACGACTCCAGTTGCTATCCCTCTAGCAACGATTCCTTTTCCATTACTATAAAGAAAAACAAGATCATTAGGTTGTATATGATTAATCTTCTCTTTCCAAGGAGAAAAATAAGCAGCACACTTGGTATTAAGCAACATATCTTGTTCGTCTTCTCCCCCTGATCGATTTGTGCGATTCGTATTAATCAAATAGGTTTTTCTCATTTTCCACTCACCTTTCTAAACAACTAAATGAATTTAATCTATCAAGCTAACAGTTATACTATTAATACTACTTATCCAATTAACAACATGCTGCTTCTTAATGCTTGATTTATTTTCTTAATTTTCATTCTTGCTTCAACTGTATCCTGTTTAAATTTAAAGACAATGTGATCTTCTCGCTCATTGAAAAGCATGGAAGCCTGTTCACTTGAAAGAATCGTCGAAAGATCCCTGACCAACTTTTTCGGCATGTTATGTATAATGAAGCGCCAACTGACTGTATGTGGAGGTTTTTTTGCAAAATCGTTACTTCCCTCATATTGAATTGCCCCCACTTGATTTTGATAGCTTTCCCCATCTTCTTCCCTTAAATAAATCTGAACAGTCTGTTTCGTATTTCTCCATCCAACATATAAACCAGCCCTTTGTGTTTCTTCACAAACAAATTGAAACAGATTGGAAATTCCACCAAAATCATAAGCAAGCGGGTGAATCGTTTCACCGTTATTTTGCTTTTGTACATCGACTCCCTCTAAGAGTTCATCAATATAATCAATCAACGTGCTCGCCCAATGAATCTTAACAATTTCTTGAAGTGTATTAACTTTACTAGAGAGGCCCTGTCCCTGTTCATTAAGTTCTAGAAGTTGTTCAGAAACTTTACTTTTTGTATCGTTAATTTGTGTCATTAAGCTTTCAGTTTTTTTCTCATTCTTCATTTCCAAACGGCTCATAGTCTGCTCGAATGTATGTTTTAAGTTTTCAAACGCCCTCTCTTGTGCAACTTGTTGTTCTTGGAAAAACTCATAAAACTCCCGCTTAAATGAGATTCTTTCCAGAAAAAACTCTTCTTTCATTTCCTTCAACTCTTTATGACTGGCTAATCCAATTTTTGACCAAAAGCTCATTCTTGTTTCCCCTCCTCCTATGCTGTCTTTAATTCTTCGATGGCTGTATCACACAAATCAATAGTAGAAGAGATTTTAGCTTTTAACTTCTCAAGTTCTTCTTCATCTTGTTGCATAGCTACTGTCAATTCTTCAAGTAATGCTTGTTCTGATGTCATTGTAAGTGAAATCTGATTCACTTGAGAAAGAATTAAGTCTTGAACAAGCTCCAATTGTTTGTCACTTAACTCATCAACCTTTTCTAAAAACTCTTCGATGGCTATCTTCATTACCCGTTTAGCATATTGCTCCATTTCTTTTACACGCTCGGTGTCAGAATCTACTTTTAAAATTGTCAGAAGCTCTTGATTATCGAGAGAATAGGCACGGGAAATTCTGTTTTTAATATCTCCTCTCAACTCTTTTCGAAGCTCGCGAATTTCTTTCTTTATATTATGGAGCGGTAGTTCTTTCATAAAATCATCATAAGATTGCATATCTTCTAGTTGAAAGATAACTTTGTCAAAATAATCATTAGCTTTTTCAAGTAACTCATCCTCCACTCGATTGGCTTCTGAATGAAATGTCTTTGCATATTGAGATAAATCTCTATTTATGTTTTTGGTTTCATCAGTCGATGCTGTAGACGAGTCATATTTTTTACTTCTAAAGAAATCAACTACTTTTTTAGCTAACTCAAAAAGGTTGGGCCCTTTAATAACGGGTATAGTTGTTGGACTTGAGACAATCTTCCCTATACCACTCGCTACTTTAGACACAGTTGTTGAAACAGCCCTTGATACTCCACTTGCTACACTACTTATAAAACTACGGAACCCCATTTTCAGTTTCCTCCCTTATACGATTTGCTTTGCTGCTTTTTTAAGTTCTTTTAAGTAATCAGAATTATTTCTTTGAACCTTTAATAATACATTTTGTAACGTTTCTTGATTCACTTTCATCTCTTTAACTTCTTGCTCTTTTCTTTTTGCTTTTTCTGTAATGACTTCTAAATCTTCTCCTGCAGATACTAGTAAATCTGTTTGAGATGACTTAATATAAATAATCCGCTCTAGTAACTCTTGTTGTAAATCATTGAAGCGCATTTTTAATTCTTCTATTAGTAAAGATTCATGATTTTGGACGATTTCCATAAACAGATTCTCTTTAAAAGTAAGAATTTCTGAATATGTTATTGCTTCTTCAACAACATCTATGAAATCTTCTGTGTAGTTAAACAAAGCATTTTCAAGTTTCCTTTGATCTCTCTTTCCTAACTGATTGTATTGAAGAGCCTGATTGTACATATGAGCCGACAATCCAAAAATATTTTTGGATGCCATTTTAGCAGATCCGTAACAATCTTCACCTTCTAAGTAAGAAATCCATTGTCTTTTTAATTGGGGCCATTCCACTTTAGGCTCATTGAGAAGATCTAATTGTGTCCCAATTGTATAAACCTTTTCCGGATTTTCTCGACAGTTTGCAAACACATTATACATGGTTTGCAAATCACCAGTATTTAACGTTTTAGATAATGCACATAAAATAACTGCATTTGCCCGATCAATATAATTTCTAGTCACATCCGAGCGATAACGAACCACATCATTTAAACCCGGCGTGTCCACAAACATCACTTGCTCTGGAAGTTGAAAATCAGCCAATCCAATTTCAACTTCTTTTACAAAATAATGCTTTGGATCTTTTGAAGATGTCCACTCTTTAACAACTTGCTTTAGTTCTTCCTCTGAAGCAGGTTGGAAAGTTATTCTTTCATGTCCAATCCATTGTGCTTTGTGAGACTCTGCCTGCAATGCTTTATATTCCTTAAAAAAAGTAGAATGTGGATTTTCACTGGCACTGTTCCAAAGCTCGTCCCATTCTTTATTATTATAAAAGCTAAGATTTACAACATTTTTCCCTTTTCCAGAACGAAATTTTGTTAATACAGCCGTTTCCGGTGTAACAGCCGTAGAGGCTATATCTTTTCCAAGTAAAGCATTGATTAAAGTTGATTTTCCAGCCTTTACAACACCAATAATAGCAATATGAAACTCAGGTTCCCGGCATTGTTTTATAAAAGCACCGATTTTGGAAATGAAGCGATCATCAAGTGCTTGTTGTAATGAATCTTCCTGAAAGATTCTTTCGACACGTTCTAATGTTCTAGCATAGCGATTTGCAATCGGATTCCATAAGATTTGTTTTCGGCTTTCCTCCAACTGTTTCAACGCTTTATTAATATCCTCTTTATCTTTAACCTGAATGTTTTGAACCATTAAAACCTCTCCCTTATAACTCTATGAAATTCTATTCATTCGTCTCCAATCATGCTAAGAAAAATAATTTTGCATGATAAACTTGCTATACCTTTTCCCTATTTTCAAACAGGAAAAATTATCAATTAATTTAAAAAGAAATCATCTATATCCCTATCGGTTAATAAAATTTCTTTATCACTTAGTCCATTCGCTCTGGCCAATTTCTGACTATGCTTAAATTGCACCCCTGCTAATTCCCCGCAATTATATGCAAATGCCGTCAACTGATTTAATTCTTCATATTCCTTAAAAATTCTATTAAGAATAAGTTGGTATTCAGCATCGATATCAGCAATTGCTTTAGTGTATATTTCTCTAATTTCTTTTGCGCTTACTGTAAGTTGATATTGTATTAATCGAAAAGATTCACCAATATCTTTTAAGATGCGATTAAAGTTATCAATTACATATACTAATGTCACAGAGACAATACCTGTTAGTATTCCACCGATGACCCCTGCAATTAAATCTGCAAACGGTGCCGCCGGTGTTGTTTTTAAGTAAGTAGCAAATGCCTCCGTTAAAATAACACCAAATGATGCTACAACTGCTGTCGAAAGAATTTTGGATACTTCAAGTAAAGCTTCTTGCTTCGTTATGTTCTCAGGTGGTGCAATAAGTACTTTAAACGCTTTAATTAACGCATGAAATCCATCATTTAATACACGGGCTACATTTTTGGTGGTTGTGGCAAATGTATTAATCAGAATTGTAATCAGATTTGCCACAAATCCACCAATAAACCCTTCACCAAAAGCGATTAATATCTTTTTTGCCTTCGCTAAAACTCTTTCCTTCACTCTATAACAGACATTTTTGAACTCCACAAGCTTTCTTTTAAATGTGTCATAGGCATGGTATTGATTAAAATATCCCTTCATTTCAGCCATAAACGCCGCTTGAAATTCATAAAGAAACATTCCAATTGCTTGTTTTTTCGCCATACGTAAGCCTTGATTTACACCTGTTGCAGCAACATTTTTTGCGTAATATTTCACTTCTTCCTTTTTTATGGTTTTATTAATATGTTCATTAGCCTCACTATGTCTCCTGCTTGCTGCACTTCTGTCCACTTCATAATATTCAGCATTCGTTTTATCCGGATTCTTACGATTTCGTTGATCCATCCAATCATTTAAGTCTTTATCATTTTTTGATTGATTTAAACTTGAATCTGTCCAGGCTAAGTTAGGATCTGAAGTGGCCATCACGTTACGCTGTTCATCATCCATATAAAGACGAGCTTTATTGTTATCGTGTATCGCTTTAGCTGAAACTACATGATCAAGATGCGTTGTTCCATCCTTTGCTAGATTCTTACCTGTATAATCGTCGAGAATTTCGCTACTTGTTTTGAATTTTTCTTTTCTCTTTTTAGGGAAATCCTTTTCATAGTTTTTACGATCAAATGATTGATTATATCTTTCAGCATCCTGATTATTTGCAAATACACCATTTTCAGCATTATGTAGAGTAGTAACATTCCCTCCATCTTTGAAGTTGTCAAAAAAGGGCCCTAATCCAAATTGTTGTATAATTGTTGTTCCAACGGTTTCTTTATATTTATCTAGTAATTGTTTGATATGACTTTCTTTAATATGCTGATTATTTACTACAATCTCTTTAATATCAATTTCTATAAGTGGTTTGAAAGAAGACTGAACACTAGTCATACCTATTCCCTCCATAATGTTTAAGCGTTAGCTCCTACTGTTCTATTTAAAAGTGCAGTTCCTGCTTTAATATTGTTTACTAAAGCTCCTAATCTTTGCTTTTCTTCTGTAGATAGTTGCTTGTAGTCCCCTTGAAAACTTTTACATTGTATTAACATTGTTGATAACAATTCTCGCGTTGTAAAACTAGTTGAAGCGATCTCTCCAATTTCTTTTCGAGTTCCCTTAATTACCGTCACATATTTACGAATTTTTACTGCTTCGCTGTTAGCCTGCTCCGCAATCTTCTTATTTTTACCACTTTTCAGTAAACCTGCAGTCACTAATGCCCCGCCTCCAATCGCCCATCCAATCGGACCAGCTAAACCAAGTAAGGCTGAACCGGCAGCTGTTCCGCCCCCACCTGCAACAAGCGCTCCTCCTCCAAGCCAAGCTAGCGCAGCATTTGTTGCAGCAGCACCACTTAATGTCGCAATAGCAGTACCTGTTGAAGCTGTACCAAAAGTAGTGGCAATAGCCATTGCTGCGGTTGGGCCAAATGCAGCGACACCAACACCTGCAGCAACGCCGGAAGCAGCTGTTCCACCAGAAGCAATGTTAGCTTTTTTTATTTCGAGTTCTAAGTTATCGACTAAATTAGCGAATTTCTTAGTTTCGACCTTAATGGCCTTCAGTTCGATATCTAAATCGGAAGGCTTATTTCGAAAACTGTTTACAAAGTCCCAAGATTCATCAATTGTTGATTTAAAGGCTATTCTAACTTCGAAAAGTTTCTCAGCATCTTTTATTAGATTATTATTTTGTTGCTCATATTCTTTTTGTTGTCTTTTTAAATTATTAATAGCTTCTTCACGTAAATTTTTATTAAACATTTGAATTCCTCCTAAAGTTTATCCTGAATTTAACAATACTAGCTTTTTTTATAGATCAATCATTAATTATCTATACTTGGAACTATTCTCCTCTCATTTAACTTTGAGAATGAAACACTTGATTTATTAATAATAAGAGAGCAGCCTTTGAATTGATTCTCTCATCTCTTGACGAAAAGATTCTGGAGAAAGAACTTCAAGCGCTTCTCCTTGACTGAGTAACCACATCTTAATCCCATGCCCGAATACTTCCGCTTCAAACACGATACCATCCTCATCATCAGTTACAATTCGAGCAGTCGGAAGTCGATCAAGTACTGCTTGTGGCGATGGTCCCGTAAACCGGAATTTAATGGTCATGAGTTCACCAGCATACATGAATTGAATTCGTTTGCGGAAATCACCTTCTTGGAACCTATCATTATATGGACGTTTAAAATGTTCTTCAGTAACGTTACATGCTGTAATACGATCTACACGATAGATGGTCGGAAAGCTAAGCTCACGTTTTGTTTGATAAGCAATTAAATAGAAATAGTAGTCTGAAAAAATTAGTCCAACGGGTTTTAAAGTTCGTTCGCTATCTTCTTGATTGTGCTCTCGTTTGTAGCGTATATTGATAAGCCGCTTTGTATGGACGGCTTTTGCTAGTTCCCACAGCAAAGCAAATAGTGATTGTTTATGTTGTAAATCAACATATAAGTGCTTTTCATTTAACATCAAATCTTTAATAAACGCTTGATTGGCTGGCTGTGCTAAATTGGTTAGTTTATTAATAAGGTGATTCATATCCGCTTTTGGAAAAGCACGAGATTCAATGAGTATTTTCACAATAGCTAAAATTTCTTCATTTCGTAAAAAGGATTCATCGCTCGCCTCTAACCTATATACTTTCTGTTTACGGTCATACCCTAAATAGTGATTTGTTTTCTCCTTTTCAAGAAAAGCACGAATGCTGTCAAAATCTCGTTGAATTGTCTTTTCTACAACCTGAAATGCATCCGCTTCTGCTTTTTTCGTCAGCACATGCCCTTTACATAACCGATCGTACATGGATAAAATGCGATGCGTCTGATTCTGCTGTATATCCATCTGTTACACCTTCACCTCTATTCAGTTATCAAAGAACAACTTTATATCTTCATCATACTTATTCACTTGGACATATCATGTACCTTTAAAAAAGATTTTTCAAAACTTTCAAACCGGGCATTTTAACCTACAATGCCATAAAAACTATAAAAAAGTTGTCGAAAAAAGACGAATAACAGGATAAAAGATTCAGATTTTATCTATTTCGTCATTTAATACCCAACCTAACTACTTATCTTCATAATTTATAAACGGAAACATCAAATAATCCCCACCTGTAATGGTCAGGATTTGATGATTAGCTATTCAAACTCCCGAGCAACCTTGTTTGATTGTTCCGAAGTTTGAGTTATTTAGAGCTAACTTGGTATACTTACATTTAACCTAATACACTTAAATAAAGATTTAATGAATCATAGTCACCTATAAGCCCCAGAAGTAGATTTTAAGAAAAGCTTATAAGGGGAGCCGATTATTTGGCTCCCCTCTTACCTTAAAATTTAATTTGCTTCAATTTAGATCCTTCAATATATAGGAGCTGTCCTTTTTTAACATCCACTGAATGCAATTTGGGTCTGTCATACCAAGAAAAGCTCTTTAATTTTTTAATTAATTTTCCGTTTTAATCATATATAGATAACTCACGTTTAATCTAATACACTTAGATAAAAGGACAAGATATTTCATATAGTCGTTCTATACACATAAAATACGTGATACAATTGCGAATATACGTTCTTTATTAAGTAATATTTTTTACAAGGGTGTGTTTTATGATTTTAAGAGTTTACGCTTATTTAAGGTTGAATAACACATTGCTTGATAAAGAATATAAGAGAGATAGTTACAATATGAAGTGAGTATGATTATTAGGGAAGGGTGTGGAAAACGATGGATTTGGAAACGGTTATGCAGGAACTGGAGGCGCTCGGTAAGGAACGAACCAAAAAGACGTACATAAGCAACGGTGCACATGAACCGCTTTTTGGTGTAGCTACAGGCGCAATGAAGCCGCTCGCAA
>DATMFE010000152.1:0-4436 GCA_035556295.1 Ureibacillus sp. | reverse complement strand
TGACAATAGTACTTTTTACTAGATACATATGTAGGCTGAGGAAAGTTGGTATTATAGTAATCTCCTCCAGCCTTATCAATTACATCAGCTTGCCATGTTACATATGTGTTCTTGTTTCTGCCTACACCAGGTTCAGATGTCCAGAGAGGGAAGTTTTTCCCTCTCATGTTGAAATAAGAAAGTTGTTCACCGCATCCATAAACTTTTTCTTTTTCATCCGCCTTAATTCTCATCCAAAAACGATTGATACTATCATCAACTGGATTATATTCAACTTTTAAACGATTATCTTCTTCTTTAATTGTTAGAGAGAGTAGTATTTTCCCTTCTTCAAATTTAGCAAGGTTAACTATATATTCTTTCTCCTTCTTTTCGACCTTAGCATATTTAAGTGGTATGCGTTCTGTTAAATAATCCTTGATGTCGAAGTTGCCTCGATACATCTCAATAGTTTCTTCACCTTTTCCTACGAATACCATCGGATTTTGTAGTGTATGATGCAGTAAAGGGACACTATTAAAAAGTACTTCGAATCCTTCATCAAATATTTCTACATGTAATTTTTCATTCTTCACTAGTGTGTCTAACACTTCAGTTTTCCTCCTCAATATCTAAATAATTACGCAGGAAATTGTTTCTTATCTTCTTCTGATGGCACGGTTTGTTTTTCAACGTAATTACTATACTTTTTATTCCATTTTGAAACAGACAGATATCCCAATAAACCTGTTATAGCTCCTAAACCAAGGAGGGCAGGTATAAAATAAGGTGATACTACTCCATTTTTGTAGGCTAATCCAATTGGTGAGAATACAATATAGAATGCAAACATTAAGCCAATTAGAATAACAGATACTAATAGTGAGTATTTCCAAGGCTTCATATCAACACTTGGTTTTGGAGTGAATTTCCAAACTTCTTTTCTTGGAGAAACCTTCCCGATAATTAACATCATCGCAATTTCTATAAAGAATAAAATTGCGTATACATGGATATAATTAATCTCTAACTGTACTCCAAATAGCTGCTTTGTTCCCCAAAGGTACATATAATAGGCAATTACATGGAAACAGATAGCGACTTTAGCAGCGATCGCTGGAACTCTTCTAGCAAAGATACCGATAAGCACTACAGCAATAACTGGTATATTAAAGAATCCTGTAAAGCGTCGAATCAATTCCCATAATCCGTCTGGAGCATACATTAATAATGGTGATACAAAGAAGCTGACAAGTGCTAACACTGCACCGAACCACTTACTTAATCTAAGAAGCTTTTGATCTGTTACATTAGGGTTAAGTGGTTTATAAACATCTAATGCAAACATAGTGGCTGCAGAATTGATTAATGCATTAAACGTACTAAATACAGCTCCTAATAAAACAACTAAAAAGAACCCTTGTAAATACCAAGGCAATATATTAGATACTAGAGTCGGAAATGCTAAATCCACTGGATTCATTTTTCCACCATACAAATGAAAGGCAATAATCCCAGGAATCATCATAAAGATTGGAACTAACAGCTTAAAGAAACCTGTGTATAAAACACCTTTTTGTCCTTCTGCTAAGTTGGCCGCCCCTAATGTTCGCTGAATTGCGTACTGGTTTGTCCCCCAATAAAATAAATTCGCCCAAATCATTCCTGTAAATATAGTAAGAAATGGTACAGAATCGGAGCTAGAACCAACTGCGTTCATTTTTTCCGGATGTACAGTTGTAATCGTTTTCAAACCTTCTGAAATGCTTCCGTCTCCTAGTTGGAAAAGGCCTACTAACGGAATTATGGAACAAACAATAATCAATCCGCCTCCAATAAGAGTATCAGAAACCGCAATTGCCTTCATTCCACCGAATATAGCAAAAAAAGCGCCAATAATGCCTATTACCCAAACCATTAGCCATACTGACTGTGTATAAGAAAGATCCAATAGACCTGGTACATCAAATAGTTTTAAGACTGCTAATGCACCTGAATACAGGGTCGAAGGAATTGTCACTAATACATATCCCAACATGAATAAAAGAACTGCTAAACGTCTAACTCCTTCATCATAACGATCACGCAGGAATTGCGGAAGCGTTGTAAATGCGCCGCCTAAATACCTTGGCAACAAGATTAATGTCATAATAACAATGGCCAGAACTGCTGTTACTTCCCAGGCCATGTTTGTCATATTTGCCCCATACGATTGGCCATTTAGTCCAATCATCTGTTCTGCAGATAGATTTGTTAAAATTAATGCACCTGCAATAAATCCTCCTGATAATCCTCGTCCTGCTAGAAAATAACCTTCAGTCGTTGTATTTGTTCCTTTTGTTTTTCTATACGTCCACCATCCAATTAACCCCATAAAAAATACACATGAAAGCAAAGTAAATAAAACGTTGTGATTTCCCATTGCATTCTCCCCTCATACCTACTGGATATTTGAACTATTTAGTATTGCACTTCTAGGTTTTCGCCTTTTATTCCAGCATGTGCCCCTTTGTCTATAAGCATTTTACGTTCTGGATGAGCAAGCAACCATTTATTTTTCATAAAAAGTAACTCATCTTCACTTGATAATGTAGGCACTCTTTGTTCTAAGGATTCATTTGTTCCCTTTGGTAAAATAACAATTGCTTTAAAGCCTTCATCCGTTACTTTACAAGGAGCAAAATGGAGTGTTGTTCCATATAGCTCAATAGCTGTTCCTTCCGGAATAAAGAAAGCGTCTACATTTTTTGAGTCATAGCGATTTTGATCAATATCTTGTACTTTCCCCAAAAGAAGAACAAGGTCCGTTAATGCTATATTAATCTCACTGCTTTTGTGGTATTCAAACCCATTCAAAGTGGAGTTTGGCCCATTACAGTAACCAACTTGAACTGGCATATCACCATAAAAAGCTAATTGAATTTGCTCTTTCACCTTTGTATTTTCCATTTCTGAAACGGAAGCTACATATACGTTTTGATCCTTAGGTACAGTTGTTTGCTCCATATATGATTTTAACTCGCTAAAATCGTAGTGGCTAATTATTTTTCCATATGGTTTAAATTGGATATCTTCTATATGATGAAAAGACAAATGTTCATTTAAGCTTTTTAACGATTTAAAATTGGTCATTATCCTTCACTTCCCTTTTTCTATAAAAAAGGCCCCTCAAAGATGATAACTATTTAATCTAAGAGGCACCTTCTATTTAACAACCGGCTATTATTTCAATAAAGGTTCTTCTGTTACCGTGTTATCCCAAGCTTTACGGAACTTGTCTAAACCATAGTCTGTAAACGCATGATAAAAGCTTTCTTTGTATACATCAAATCCACATGTTACAATGTGAGCCCCCGCTTTAGCTGCATCTACGATTTGTTTACCATTTCGTAATGCTGCGACTATAATTTCAGTTTCATAGTTATATGTTTTATAAACATCTACGATATCTTTGATATATTGACTTGTATCCTCTCCACTATTCTCTTTCCAGCCAACGAAAGGAGAAACAAATTTTGCTCCAACTCTTGCGGGTTGTAATGCCTGAGAAGGCGAGAATACAAGCGTTACATTTGTACGAATCCCTTCTTTCTCAAGCTCCTTAGCTGCAATCAAACCAGGTTCTGTACAAGGAATTTTAATGATGAAGTTAGAAGATAATGTTGCAATTTTTTTCCCCTCTTCTACCATTTCTTTTGCATTGTCTAGATGAGGGTTAATTTCGGCTGAAATAGGAAAGTTCTCTACTCCTTTAAACTCACTTGCTAACTCGTCCAATACAGTTAGAAAAGGCTTACCGCTATTCATGATATGACGTGGGTTAGTTGTTACTCCATCAATTGACCAATTTTCATAAGCATAACGAATTTCATTAATAATGGCACTGTCTAAAAAATATTTCACTTTAACTCCTCCTAATTCATAACTATCTTTTTTTAAAAGTAGGTACCTTTATTAATATAATATGAAAACGGATACAATTTTTCAAGACTTTTTTTATAATTATTTAAAAAATTTTACGAATTATCTAAACAAATGATTTAGTATAATAAAACTTTAGTTTAGAAATGCTTTTAAAAGTATATGAAGTAAAAGAGATTTTTCTATTAACCTTTTTATCTATGCAATGTTTGAAGTTTGTTACTATTACTCGGGGAATAATTGTTCCCCTTTAAAGTTTCATTTAAATGACGACCTTCTCTATAATAAAAAAGAGTGGTGATGCTGGGAGTATAAGCTCTATGCGTTCTAGAATCACTTTTAAGGATTAAGAGTAAATGAAGTAATTTGCTAGAGATTCACAGCTTGCTATTTAGTTTAGCAGCAAAGCCTCTCATTATTCGTCAGCGCAAAAAGCAGCCAATTAGCATCACTGGCTGCCTTTTGCCTTCGTTATATAAACTTGAAAAAGTGCGTATTACTCTACAAATCTATACTTTCTTAAATAAGCAGTGGGC
>DATMFE010000151.1:0-33188 GCA_035556295.1 Ureibacillus sp. | reverse complement strand
ATTTTTTGTCTAATAAGTCTGACCCTATATTAATTCAATCCGGATTGCCAAAAATAGGATCATTAAATTATATTTAAATTAAGGGGGAATTGGGATGAGTGAAATTAGAAAATTGGCGGGGGAAGCCGAATTTACAACGTTTGTTGATATCGTCGCAAACGCATATCCAGGCATTTTAGCTAGTACGCCGCAAGAAAAACAAAGATTTAAAGAGTTTTTAATGAATAAGCAACAGGAAGATCCAGTTGTAGATTTCTTTGGATTATTTAGAGAGCAGCAACTAATTGCGGGTATGCGAATTCATTATTATGAGATGAATTTACATGGCCAAAAAGCAAAAATTGGTGGTGTCGGACTCGTAGCGGTGGATTTGCTCCATAAAAAGAAGGGAGCAGCAAAGGAACTGATTGAGGAGTTTCTTCAAATGTTTAAGGAGCAAGGGGTTCATCAAGTTGCCCTTTATCCATTCCGTCCTGATTTTTATAAAAAAATGGGATTTGGTTATGGCCCGAACATGTATCAGTACTTGTTAGAGCCGTCTAGTTTCCAAAAGGGGTCAACTAAAGAAAATCTCTTCTATGCAAATGAAGGAGATACAGAGCTGTTAAAAGCCTGCTATAACCGTTATGTAGAAAACCAACACGGCATGATTTATAAGACGGAGCATGAGTGGAAAGCCCTGTTTAAAAATCCAGAAAATCGAATCGTTGCTGTGAAAAAGGATAATAAAATCGAGGGTTACCTCGTCTTTACATTCAAAAAACAAAGCGAAACGAACTTCATGCTAAACAAGTTAATCATTAAAGAATTCATCTATGAAACACCGGAAGCACTACTAGAACTAAGTACATTCTTAAACAGCCAAGCCGATCAAATTCAACGAATTGAATGGAACACACAGGATGAAAACATCCGATTCCTAGTTAATGATGCCCGCAATGGCTCAAGCGAATTAATTCCAAGCGTTTATCACCCAAGTGCGACATCTGGTATTGGTTTAATGTACCGAATCATCGATGTGAAAGGGTTCATTGGGCAGTTAAGCCACATAAGATTCATAACTTCTGATGTGAAATTGAAATTGACTGTAACTGATACCTTTTTCCCGGTCAATCAAGGGGAGTACTCGTTGCAGTTGAAGGATGGTAAGTTAGATATCAGGGAATCAGGCGATGTTGATGTAGAAATGAAAATCGACATTTCAGACCTATCCTCTTTATTCATGGGCGTCGTACCACTAAAAGATTTGTATCTGTATAGCAAGGTTGAGGTAAGTGACCGTACCTTCCTAAATACGCTAAATTCTATATTTGCAACTTTTGAAAAGCCTGTTTGTATTAGTGCCTTTTAATATATGAATCAAGCCATAAACGCTGCCATTCAGTGTTTGTGGCTTTTTATTGCCGGAAATTACTTTGCATGGTAATAAATTTTACTTCTAAAGGTATAATTTGTATTGCTATCTAACGTAATTTGAATTACTATATAAAGTAACAGGGGGTGAATTATGGAAAAGTTAGATGATTTAAGGTTGAATGTCAGTCTGTTGCGAAGAAAAGTACCGAATTTAACTAGTGCAGCAAAGCAAGTGGGCTTAAGGCCAGCTACCGTTTCGAATCTCTGTACAGGAAAAATACCTGTTGGGAGAGCAGAGGTTCGAACTTTAGTTGCACTTGCATCTTTAGCGAATTGCAGTTTGGATGATTTGATTATCAGAGGGGAGAAAATCGAAATGATCGAAACGAAAATTAAAACGTTAGATTTATTTGCACCGTTAGCCAAAGGGGGAACTGTTGGTTTAGTTGCACGTCCAGGAATGGGCCAGATGGTTGTGTTAGCTGAATTAATCTACCGACTAAGAAATGAAGGAAATAAAACTGTTCTTCTAATGCCTACAGGTGAGCATAAAGGATTAGATGAACTCGTTGAAAATGTGGAATTCATTACAAACTCAATTGATGAAACATATGAAAGGATCGCGGCGATTGGTGGGGACCAGGATATTATGTTCGTTGCAGACAGAACGCATGTAATAACAGGTGGCATCCTACAACTACAGGAGAAGCTTCAGGGAATAGGCATTCATTCTGTAACAACATTCCTAGTGGACTTGACTGGGGAAGTGGTGGATGAAGAACTACCTTACGGACCACTAGAAACCTTATGGCAATTTGATGCCGATCTTGCGGCAAGACATCGCTATCCAGCAGTTAGTCCACTTGGTTCAACATCCTCTGTACTCGAAGGAGCGCATATCGACCAGGAGCACTTTACTATTCAGCAAAAAGCGCTAAAACTTCTTCGCCGTTACCGAGAACTGCGCTCGTTAGTAAATGTGAGCGGCATTGAACGAATCCCGACATCTGAAATCCAAACATATCAAAGAGGTGAGAGACTTGAAGCCTACCTAACGCAACCTTTCTATATTGCCGAACCTTTCACAAAGAAAACTGGCGAATCGGTTAGCCTTCAAGACACGTTAAAAGATGTGAATGAAATTCTAAATGGTGCCTTCGATACTAAAGATGTTACGGAACTAGATTTTATTGGGAGCTTACAAAACTAGTATTTAAACTTTAATGAAAAGAGCACTTCTTAAGAGGAAGTGCTTTTTTTTATGTTCTTAAATAATTTCATTAGATGAAACATATATCTTTATGTTGCTAGACCCTGAAGTTTGAGTAACAAACTACCATCTAGCTATAATCGAAATAGATTCATACGATACAATCAACAGTAAATAACGCATTATATACTGCAAAATTAGGTGCGGAAATCGTACTTTTAGCGACATTTGAAAAGCCAATTGAAATTGATTCAACCATTGTAATGTTCAAAGCATTACATATTACGTCAACACTCGCTTATCGTAATGTGTTCCCAACCATCATTCAATTAATGGCAGAAAAACGTTTAGATGTACGTCCAATTATCACATCAAAAATCAACTTGGAGCAAATCGTTGAAGATGGCTTTGAGAAATTGCTGAGCGATGTAAAACAAGCGAAGATTTTAGTGAAGCCATAACATCCGCTATTTTTAAAGGGTTTTTGGATTAAGCGATAATCCGAACATAAAAAAATATTAACTTATGATGAATGTAAAAGAGCGCTTCCTAGAGAGGGGAGCGCTATTGATTATACTTTCAAGATTGGTCGGAAGGTTTTCGCATTTGATTTATTTCTTCACGTAATTTCTTTATTTCTTCTTTTTGTTCAAGAACGTTTTGATTCACTCTTCGTATGACATCATAAATTCCAATAAGAGCAGCAAAAATTAATATGACAAAGAGTAGATCCACTTTTACCATCCTTCTTTTATTAATAAAATGGTGAACAATCTATGATGCTGTAAGCTATCCCTAGCCCCATTCCATTAAATAATAGTCTTCGTTTAGGTCCTTAAGAATTCTAAAACCACACTTTTTATAGCTTGAGATGGCTCTGCCATTCATTTTCTTCACTTCTAATACAACTTTAGAAACGTCCTGACTTTGATGAAGGTGATCTAACAGCATTCGAATCATTCTGGTGCCGATTCCTTTTCCCCACAAGTGAATTTCACCGATAAATTGGTCAATTCCATAAATTGTTTCATTGTCTGAATAGCCGTATCTCTCTAAATCTTGTTCTTGAATTTGATAGTATTGTATATAACCGATTGGTTGGGATTCGTATTCTACTATACAGGGAGTGACATAGTGTTTTCCTTCCACTCTAGGTCCGTATTTTGTGATGACTCGATCGAGATTGGTAGGGGGCTCTTCGTAGAATTCCAATACCTTCTCGTCATTCAGCCATTTCACCATTAACTCAAAATCGTCCACATTCATTAATCGAATAGTTAGTTCACTATGCGTGATCATTCTTTATTCCACCCTTAAATCCAGCATTGATAATCTATGAAACGAACTTCCTATGTAGTAATCTTTGCAACGAGCTTCTCATTAATGAAGTGAAGATTTTCATTGTCTTCTAAAGTAAATAAAGGATTGATGTTTTGCGATGAAGCCCATTCGTTGAAAGCGTTGCGACGTTTTTCGTTGTTATAATGCGGGCAAAAACTACCTTTTAATAGTCCTAACCCTGGAAATTCCTCGTATTCTTCCACATCATTTTCGCTGTAACAAGTTTCGAACCAACACATCGCCCCTGCACTGATTCCAGCTAAGATAACCCCGTTTTCATAAGCATTTCTTAATACATAGTCAAACCCCGTTTTCTTCCAAACGTCCAACATGAATTTTGTATCTCCACCGCCCACATACAAGATGTCTAAAGAATTTACAACGTCTTGAATGGATGGCGATTCCAAATCCTGAATGGTGATATGGCTTGGTTGTTCGCTCTTAAAAGCAGTGTAAAAAGCATCAATATAGCCTTCTGCATCATGACTTGCAGTGGCAAGAAAAGCAATTTTTAGTGGCTCTTGATTTCTAGGGATTTTCAATAAATAGTCATCGATAAAAGCATGATCCTCTACCGAAAAACCACCGCCAGAAATCGCGAGAATGGTTCTTTCCATATGTATTCCTCCTGAAAAATTTATTAGTTCATCATTTGGTTGAATAAAAAGAGTTGATAGAAGGCAGGAACTATTAGTGCTAATGCTAACGTCACAACTGCAAGAAATTTGGAATTTCTTATTTGTTCATCATCGTCATGTTTCAAATGTTCAAAATAGGTAAGAAAGAAGTAAAGACAAAGGACAAACATAATTGAGGAAAATATCCCAACCCAAATCCCCATCGTCCCAAATGAAGCTAGTTGATCCACACATATAACCACATTTTACTTTACTGGTTTAGAAAATTGTACCATCTAGAGGGAAAACTGTCTTTATGCTATTTGATTAGACGGACTACAGTTAAAATTTGTTACGTTACTTAACAGTTTTCTTTTCTATAGGGCTAAAGTAAGCTAATATGATATTAGATATGTATCTAATGAGAAGTGGAAGTTGAGGGGAAGAGTGCATATGGGAAGTGAGATGGATTTATTTGACCAGCCGTTGGAGCAGGTCATGTATGTATCTTCACCGGTTGTTGAAAGTATTGCGATGTTATGTGCATTGACGACGAATAATAAAGAGTTCTTGGCCGAAGATCTTGAACGAATGTATGGGCAATTAGGGGAGCAACCTGTAATTAATCAATTAAGAATGCTTTCTCAAAATAATATTTATTTAATCTATAATCTATTGATTCCAATTCCCAATCTTACTTCTGTTGAGCAGTTTACGGAGAAGCTCAAGCAGCTGAAAGATGAGTATTTTGTTTATTATTTTTGGAGCGAGGATATTTCACTAGAAACCATTCAAAGGCTACTAAAAAATCCAGCTATCATTTGGGATTCAGAACCTACTTATTACTGGGAGAAAGACGAAGACCGGGCATTTGTAGAACAATGGTTGTCGAATATCGGGCAATTTAAAGAACAGCTTGCTGATCTTATATTGGATATCTCGCAAAGCAATTTATTTCAAGAGCTGATGGAATCGAAACAATCCGTTGCTCAGCAATCGATTGCCACTTTAAAGCAACTATCCTTAGAGCCGTTGTTACTGGCTCAATATGTGATGGGGAAAACCTTTAGACGTGTGAGCGATTATAAAATGTATTATTTCTTGCCGAGTTATTTTCTATCGCCAGTACGAATTCGTATTTTCAATGAATCTGTTTGTTTTGTTGTATATGGCTGTGCCAAACCAATATCGGATGATCGGGAGAAGAGTGAGATTTTGGCCAAGCAATTGAAGGCTATTGCCGATCCGAATCGTTTGTTAATGCTTCGAATGCTTGCGACAAACAAAGAATACGGGGCAAGATTAGCGGAATATTTAGGCATCACAACCGCAACAGTTTCCCACCATATCGAAACGTTGAAAAAAGTAGGACTCGTGAAAGAAGAAAAAATCGGGACCATCAAATACTTTACTGCAGACAAGGAACAAGTGAATGAAATGTTTCGGTCGATGCAGGTGTTCTTGAAAGCCTAACCGTGATTGGTTGGGCTTTTTTATAATGAAGGCGGTATTTTGGCGGAAGTTAATGGGCTGAATTCCCAACAGGTGCTATTACTCGACAACTTTAAGAAGACTCACCAAATTCTGTCTAGTAAAAGGAATTTACTCGACAACTTTATGGAGATAGCCCAAATTCTGTCTAGTAAAAGGAATTTACTCGACAACTTTAAGGAGATAGCCCAAATTTTGTCTAGTAAACGGATGTTACTCGACAACTTTAAGGAGATACCCCAAATTTTGTCTAGTAAACGGAATTTACTCGACAACTTTAAGGAGATCCCCCAAATTTTGTCTAGTAACTCACTGTCGCCAAGCGCATTCACTAAGTAACTCGGAGATGAGCCAATAGATTTCCATTTATTTTTAGAAATATCTTGAAATTCCTGCCTCTGTATTAGATAATCACCTTATTAGATAAATATCTAATATCAAAAGGGGAGATCAAACCATGACGAAATCAATTATTCAAGTTCATGAAATAAAAAGAAGTTATGAAATTAAGACGGGGACATGGAAGAAGGAGAAAAAGCATGTAGAGGCGGTGAAGGGGATTTCGTTCGACGTAAAGGAGGGAGAAATCTTTGGATTACTTGGACCGAATGGTGCTGGTAAAACGACCATGATCAAAATGCTCACAACGATGCTCATTCCAACTAGTGGCTCCATTCAAGTACTTGGATTCGACCCTGCCCATCAGCATAAAGCACTTCGACCACATATTAACTTCATCTTAGGTGGGGAACGAAATTTATATTGGCGCTTGTCTGCTTACGACAATCTTGCATATTTTGCGGACCTTTACAAAATCCCGCGCTCTGTTCAAAATGAGCGAATTCCGCAATTACTAAAGCTTGTTGAATTGGAGCAAGCAGCTGATCGAAGAGTCGAGACATTTTCAAAGGGGATGAAGCAGCGTCTTCAAATTGCACGAGGGCTATTGAACAATCCCAAAATCCTTTTCTTAGATGAGCCATCAATTGGCTTAGACCCAGTGAGTGCCCGAAAGCTTCGCGACATCTTAAAGGATTTAAATGAGCAAGGAACAACCATTGTCCTAACGACTCATTACATGTATGAGGCAGATGAGTTGTGTGACCGAATTGCCTTCATTAACCACGGCGAGCTAATTGCGATTGATACGCCGCAAAATCTAAAACAGCGGACGAATCATCTTTCCGTAATTGAATGTAAGCTCTCCAACTGTACGAAGGAAGAAATCAATAAATACCTACATGAGGCCTACATTTCAGAACATGAGGTACAAGAAGAACAAAACACGTTAAAAGTACGAATACATGTAGATGAGCCACAAAAAATCGTTTCACTACTATATAACTTGCCACACATTGATGTGCAAGACTTGTCTATTACAAAACCAACATTAGAGGATGCCTACGTTACGATGGTTGGAGGGGTGTAAGATGCGCGGAAACCTGCAAGCTTTTTTCAAAACCATTATTGTTCAAATGAAGTTATCCATCGCAAGGCCGATGTTCCAATTTGTCATTTGGGTTTCACCGTTTTTCTACGCCACGATTACTTACTTTGTCTACGGTGGGCAATCCCCAGAGAGAATCTTTCAATATGTCGTTCTAGGCTCAGGATTTATGGGGCTTTGGACGTCTATTGTTTATTCTTCGGCGACTGATATTAACCGGGAACGCTATTACGGCACATTGGAAAATATATTTGTCGCACCAGTTTCATTCGCCTATATCATCATGGGGAAAATTGTAGGCAATACAATATGGGGATTCATTTCCATGTTGCTTTCATTCATCTATTTGCGCTTTGTATTTAACCTGGAGTATCCAATCGTAGAGCCGCTGCTTATTGGATTGGCGCTACTAATCGTTGTCATTGCCATCTCCGTGTTTGCCTTTGTGATGGCGCTCGTTTTCACCTTATCAAAGCAAGCAGAAGTGTTAATGAACTTTATTGAATATCCGATTTTTTTAATTTGTGGTTTTTTATTTCCGATTGCAATTTTGCCGACATGTCTGCAGCCTCTATCAGCAATCTTACCACCGACTTGGGCTATCAATCTTTTAAGAGTAGTGACGAATGATGCAAGCACAACAGCTCAAATCCTACAGGCGTTTCTAATCTTACTTGCCACAACGCTTATTTATGTAGGTATTTCAGTAGTAGTGTATATGGCTGTCGATCGAAAAGCTCGTATGGATGGAAAGTTGGGGGTGTATTAACGTGGAAAGTATAAAGAGATTTTTTAGACACGCCGTTTTATCTTATAAGGCTCTATTTGGATGGTTAGATCCGAAATCATATATTTTAGTAATGCTTTTAAATCCATTAACGCAGATGATCTTCTTTGCAATGTTAGTGAATTTTGTGTACGGAGGAAAAGGGTTAGAAGGATATGTGGCATCCAACGCGCTTTTACTTTGTGTCATGAGTTCAGTGTTTGGCATGATGACAGTGGTTATGTCAGACCGTGGGATGGGGACGTTACCAATCGTCATGGCATCACCAGTGAATAAAGGGGTTTTATTCTTTGCGCGTTCCATCCCGCATATTGTAAATGGTGTATTTACTGCATTCTTAGGATTAGTATTTGGTGTACTTATTTTTGGTGTGTCAATTTCATTAGATGCTCTCTTACCACTTCTAGGTATCTGGATGGTCTCCATTTTCTCAGCTTGTGGACTCGGATTAATATTAGGGGCATGTAGTTTTTGGACCCCGTCGATGCATCTGCTATCGAACATCCTAGCAAGTGCTTTATTACTTCTAAGTGGTGCTAATTATTCATTATCAGTCATGCCTAGTTGGCTTAGCGATTTTGCAAAGTTCTTCCCATTAACACGCGGGGTTGAATTAACCAAGGCCATTGTCAATGAAGGGGATGCTACTCAATTTGTGCGCCTAATGTCGGAGGAGTTTATCTTAGGATGCATTTACTTTGCAATAAGCATTGTTGCCATTCGCTATGCCGAATACTTGGCACGAGTCAAAGGGACAATGGAAATGAGTTAATAGGTTAAACAGATAAATTTAAAGGGAATTAACCATTTCAGTTGAATTACTAAATTTAGAATCTATCTAATAATAGCGACAAGATTCATAGAATAGAATGTTCAACGGGGGATGAGAAGATGGAACACATCACAACATATACAGTTCAAGAAAATGAATTAGATGAACTGGGGCATATGAATTATCTGAACTATATTATGAAGTTTACGAGCGCGCGTATGGAGTGGCTTAAAGAAATCGGACTAGGATTTCGGGAGTTAGTAGATCAGCAACTGGGTCCAGTTTTACTTAAGTTAGATACTGAATATAAAAAAGAAGTTCGCCTAGGCGATACGGTGGAAATTTATACGAAACTAGAACGAGTGGGCACGAAAAGCTTCACATTAGTGCAATCAATGGTTCATGGGGATCAGCTTTCATCTTCATCAACTGCGATCATGACGATAATGGATTTAGAAAAACGTAAAGCAATTCCAGTGCCAAATGAAATCTCGCAGCACAAATCGAAATAGCACATTTGGAGGTCCATCAAATGAAGATTTTCCAATTCGGTAAAGAAGAAGGAAAGAAAATTACGCAATTTGATTCAGATTTTATCATGTCTCGGATTATCCTAACTGAAAAAGAAGCGAGAATCGGATGTATGCATTTGGAGGAAAACGGAATGATCGGCTACCATCAAGCAACCGTTCCCCAACTTCTGTTGATTCTAAACGGAGAGGGTCTTGTTAAAGGTGAAAACGATGAGTACATTAACGTTCTACCTGGTGATGCAGTGTTCTGGGAGAAGGATGAATGGCACGAAACGAAAACCGATAAAGGCTTAACAGCTATTGTAATAGAAAGTGAAGAACTAAATCCTTCTCAATTTATGTCTATCAAAGAATAAACACTTAGCATTTCTAACATAACTACCTCTATCTTTTGAAACCGAATGAAAGGTCTATTCGTATAGAAAATAGAGGTGGTAATAATATGGTGTTTTTATCAAAAAAAGACATTTGGATGGGATTAGTTATTTGGGGTGCGATTGGATCGTTTCTTTGGGTTTTATATGAATCTTTGTTTACGCGGATAAATATCGTAAGCATCATTACTATGATCATTATTATTTCCTTGCTACTTACCATTTGGTTCAATACAAGATATAAAATTGAAGGAAATCAACTTAAAATATCCTATGGTGTTATACGAAAATCCATTGCGCTTCAAGATATTAAATCGATCCGTTACACGAAAAATCCATTCGTAGCTCCGGCACTTTCATTTAAACGTGTTGAGATTAATTATGGAAAATATGAAACGATTCAAGTTTCACCAAAAGAAATGGATAAATTTATCATTGAGTTACAAGATAAAAATCCGCATATTCAATTAAAAGACTAGCATCAGAGGGAGGAGGTACCCCCATCTCCCTCATAGAATAACTCCCGTAACAACCCCATTTAGAACTACCTTTCCATGCTGATTTCTACAGATAAAAGGTGTGACAACGGCTATTCGACCTTTTTTATCCTTCTCCCATTGTTCAACCCGAAGCTCACAGATAACCGTATCTCCAGTAAACACTGGTCTTAAAAATTCAAACTCCATCGTTCGTGCTATGAAGTTGTGATCCCCACCAATCTTTGTAGGGAGAGTCGCTGTTAGTAGCCCTTGCACTACAAGTCTTCCTTGTTCGTCTGGTGCTAAATGATGGATTCCCGCATCACCTGAAATTTCAGTAAAAAGTTCAACATCCCTATTGGTAAACGTTCGTTCAAAAGAAAAAATATCCCCTAATTTTAATGACATATCCATCTCCCCCTAAAGATATTATAATGTCAGTAATATTGAATAAATTCTAAATTCTATTAATAAATAATTTTCCCTCTGAGAAATGAAACCTACTAGAGGGAAGATATTTTAAGAGAGGGTGGGGCATTTGTATATACCAAAACAGTTTAAAATCGAAGATGAAAAGAGGATTCATCGATTCATCGAAGAGTATAGTTTTGCAACGTTAATTTCTCATCATAATGGAGAACCCTATGCAACACATCTTCCACTGGTATTACATAAATCTGAAAACGCCCTATATGGACATTTTGCAAGGGCAAACGGGCAGTGGAAGGATATTGAAAATCAACAAGTTCTATCAATTTTCCATGGTCCACATGCTTATATTTCATCTTCCTGGTACGAAACAAAGGATGCTGTACCGACGTGGAATTATGTGGCGGTTCACGTCTATGGAAAGATGGAAATCATTGATGATCCAAATGTAATTTCTGAATCTTTAAGTGAGTTGGTGCTCAAATATGAAGGTCCAGCCAGTTCTTACAATCTAAATGATGTTGATTCAAATTATGTTGAGGGTTTAAGAAAAGGGATTGTACCATTCAAAATACACATTTCAAGAATCGAAGCAAAAGCAAAACTAAGCCAAAACCACTCCGTCGAACGTCGTCAGCTTGTAATTGATCAACTAGAAAAATCTTCCCATGAAAATCAACTTCAAATTGCTGAATTGATGATAAAAGAAATGGAGTAAAGAGTGTTCAAAAAAATGCGTGCGTTATAGGCACTACCTATTTTTAATTCTAGAAAACCTTAAAACCACTGTATTTCATATATGGCATAATATTATGTGCATCAACGCTCTAAATGCACATATTTTCAACTATGTCGTATCCCGAAATCGGTGGTTTTACTAATTTAATAGATCGTTTTATTAGCCAAACCTTAGCAGCATAGTTTAGCTATTTCTAAATAAAATGCACCCCTTGAAAAGGGAAAAAGTGTAAATCTGTCGAACTATTAATCAGCGAAAAGGTGGAGGTATAAAAGATGGTTGATTTAGTTGAACAATTACATGCATTTACTAATATGCATGATGAATTTCAGTCTGATTGGAACGAAGCGATGAAATCAGGGGACACAAGTGCATTAGATAGAATGACAGAAGATTACTATGTTGCTTTCTTTAATAGTGGTAAAGAAAAACCAATGTTCTTTAACAAAGCTGATTCGATTAGTGGAATGGAACAATCTGTTCAGCATTTCTTAGGTGCCGAAAAGAAATTCGATAATCGTGTCATTCGCATGAGAAATAGTGAAAACGCAGTGGTGTTTTATGAACTGCTCGTAGTGAAAGAAGAAAACGTACTAGCAAGACTGTTTACAATCGAAAATTGGATGCTAATTGAAGGGAAATGGATGATTGTTAGAGAAACGGAAGAACCAATTAGTTAGTGGTTTGCCCCCTTTATTTCAATCCATCTCGCAGTAGACTTAAAGAAATGAGGAACATTATGCTTGGTTATTACAGTAACCTTTCATCTGAAGTATATGACTTAGATAAATATATTGGGCGTTCTTTTGGTGATGTAGAGTTTTATAGTGAACGGTTAGCAAATTGTACAGGGCGCATCCTTGAACCTGGAGTTGGAACTGGGCGAATGCTGATTCCGCTATTAGAGCAGGGTTTGAAAGTGGATGGTTTTGATGTGTCTGAAGAAATGTTAAATATTTGTCGGATATCATTATCTCTGCAGATTATCAGCACGGGCAATACCCAACGAAATCAACAGAGATGATTACCTTCGAAGCGGTTGCAAATAAAGTATAGAATAAAAACAGCCAGTACTTTGGAGTTTTCTAAAATACTGGCTGTGTTTGCATTAGGCAAATTATTGGCTAGTCTAGTTAGACCTTAGAGGAATCATAGAATTCCTATAGAAGTTATTAATGTGATAATTGCAAAGTAATAAAGTACATCTAGAAATGATTATGGAGGATATGTATGTCAAAAGTTACACTAACCAACATGTGCATGATTTACGATAGAGAAAATCATAGAGTGCTAGTCCAAGATCGTATTAAATCTTGGAAGGGAATTTCATTTCCTGGAGGACATGTGGAGGACGGAGAAAGTCTCATCGATTCTACAATCAGAGAAGTTAAAGAAGAAACAGGGTTAACGGTTTCCAATTTGGAACCGTGTGGCATTATTTATTGGCTAAATGATGAAACGGGCGAAAAGTATTTCGTGTTTAATTATCGAACTGAAGTATACAGCGGAGAATTATTACATAGTACAGATGAAGGCAGTAACTTTTGGGTAGCCATTGAGGAGTTACCGAGTCTCCATTACGCAGATGGCATGGAAGATAGATTGCCAATGTTTCTAGAAAAAGAGTATTCGGAAGGGTTCGGAATTTGGAATAAACAAAGTCCTGGTCAGCTAAAGTTTCAATAAATACATAGGAGGATCACTATGAGCTATATTGAGAATTTGCGAAAAATCGTTGGAAATACTCCTTTGATATTAGTTGGTGTAGCAGTTGCTGTACTTAATGAAAGTGGCGAGATTTTATTACAAAAAAGAATCGATGGCCGTTGGGGAGTTCCTGGCGGATTCATGGAATTAGATGAATCAACTGAAGAAGCTGGTAGAAGGGAAGTTTTTGAGGAAACGGGTATCGAAGTAGGTAAGTTGGAATTAGTAGGCGTAATATCAGGAAAAGAGCACCATGTGAAATTACCAAATGGCGATGAATTTTCACCAGTAACCATTGCCTATGTTTCGAAGGACATTAAGGGTGGTTCATTAAAGGCTGACGGAAGTGAAACAACCGAAGTAAAGTTTTTTAAACTAAATGAACTGCCAGAAGGGCTAAATCCTCTCATTAAAAACCTCATAAATCAGTACGCACTTTCACAAAGTTTTTATAAATAATAAGGATTTTTAATGGCTTAGAAAGTTTATGATCAACTTTCTAAGCTATTCTTTTTAAGAATTAAGGATGCCGATAATTCATTCACGTGAATCCAACAACTTGAAACTAATCCTATAACCAAATCGTATATTAACAAAGAATGGTAATTAGCCTTGCAAAGGAGATAAACCAATGGGAAACTTTGCTGATTTAGTCGTTTTATTCATTTTTATGATGCCTATATACGGCTTATTAATATGGACCTACATGGAGCCTGAAGAAAGTTTGCTTACCGGAAGAAGATGGATGTATAAAGGCGACCCAGAACCATCCCCAAAAGCAATCCGCTATACAAAATTTACATCTATGACTGCAATGATCGGTATCCCTTTTATTATCATAGGGCTATTCTCCAAAAATATAGTTCTTAGTTTTTTGCCACTTATCATAATTTTGGTTTATGTGCTTGGCGCACTAAGAATATTTATATCTGATGAAGAATCATAGACTATGAAATCAGCCATGCAAACAAAAAAGGACGCCTTTAAGATAGGGCCTTACCTTAGTTAGTCGAAGTCATATTTATGTATGCCATTCATAAAGTTAACCTACTAAAATATACCCCTTAAAACTTCGTGATGAGCATTGTAGTGATAAGAACAGGATGTAATGTATGTCAAAACTCAAATTTGAAGGGGAATCACGTATGAAAGCGATGGTATACAATAAATACGGATCGACGAATGTGCTTAAACTTAGCGAAATTGAAATACCGGCTATTAAACCAAATGAAGTGTTGATAAAAGTTCATGCTGTTTCTGTAAACTCTTGGGATTGGGACCTTCTTAGAGGGAAACCTTTTCTAGCTCGTCTTGGAGGTTTTCTTAAACCTAAATACAATATTCTCGGTGCAGATATTGCAGGAACGATTGAGGCAATTGGTAGTGAAGTCAAACACTTCTCTGTAGGGGATGCAGTATTTGGAGACATATCTGGATGTGGTTGGGGAGGATTTGCAGAATATGTAAGTGTTAATGCAGAGGCATTGACTTTGAAGCCAGCCCATATGACATTTGAGGAAGCAGCTGCAATCCCGCAAGCAGGGGTTCTTGCTCTACAAGGGCTTCGAGATGTTGGGCAAATCCAACAAGCTAAAAAGGTCTTAATTAATGGTGCAGGTGGAGGCGTTGGAACCTTCGCATTGCAGATGGCAAAATTACATGGAGCAGAAGTAACCTGTGTAGACAGTAAGGCGAAGTTAGATATTCTTAAATCTATTGGGGCTGACCATGTCATTGATTACAAAGAGGAAGATTTCACAAAGACAGGCCAGTTCTATGATTTGATTCTCGATGTGGTTGGAAATCGTTCAGTCAATAACTATAAAAGTGTATTAAATCCTAATGGAACATATGTTATGGTAGGTGGCACCCTGCCTTTAATTCTTCAAATCCTGTTGAAGGGACCAAAGATTAATAAAAAGGAAAGTAAGAAAATGGCGATCCTTGTTCATAAGCCAAACCAAAAGGATCAAGATTACTTAAAAGAACTTTTCGTGGAAGGCAAACTTGTACCTATAATAGACAAGAAATATTCGTTAGGTGATACCGGTGAGGCAATCCGTTATCTTGCAGAAGGGCATGCAAAAGGAAAAGTGATTGTAAGCATGGAATAGGTACCAAACACTAATAAAATCCTCTCATTCATTTATCAAATGAGAGGATTCTATTTTTATTAGCGCCTTTTGAGCAAACTAGTACTATCAAAGTTGAAACCGGCAGTATCTATCTTTCTCAAATTGTCATTTTACCCCGTTTTCAGGGTAAAAATTTGGGATTTGCGATCTTAGACTTCGCCTGTGCTTTTGCAACAGTGTTAAAAAAAGCTCTACTTAGATTGTTGTGGAATGAAAAGTTAAAGGAGTTTTATTCAAGAAATGGTTTAGATTAGGGGATTTTCCAGAGTAAGAATATTTTATTAGTATCTTTAAAAAAACATCCTATTTGAGCATGATTTGGGTTTTGAAATGAATTAGAAATTCTCTTTTATTCCGGTTTCAATGCTAATAAATTTTCAAAAGAATCTATATGGATATTTTTGTATATATTGTATAATCTAGCAGAAAACTGTTTAAGGGAGAAATTTATGAACAATATCAACCGATCAATGAGGCAACATGATTTAGACTGGATTAAAGTATTAGCTACATTTATTGTATTTTTATATCACTGTTCCATGTTCTTTAATACATTCCCATGGCACATTAAAAACAACGAAATCAATCAATCTACAATTCAATTTTTTTCACTCATGGTCGGCAACTGGATTATGCCGATATTTTTTGTGATTTCAGGGATTGGTACATACTATGCATTGAAGAAGCGAAATACAAAAAGTTTTGTGAAGGAAAGGTTTCTTCGACTGGGCATTCCACTATTACTAGGGGTCTTTGTATTGTCACCTCCGCAAGTCTATATTGAAAGAGTATCGACCCATAAATATGAGGGCTCATTCTTTTCATTTTATCCTCATTATTTTGACGGTTTGTATTTAGAAATTGGTGGTTCGGGTAATTTTGCCTTTTTCGGTCATCATCTTTGGTATCTACTAGGTTTATTACTATTTTCAATGATTACATTGCCTTTATTCTTGAGTGGAAGAAAAACGGACCAACAACCGAAGTTATTCGGATTATTCCATTACTTCGTTTTACCTGTTCCGTTAATTGTTTTAGCTTTGACTACTAATAATATTCTTAATTTGGGTAGTTGGGGGATCTTATTTTACTTACTTTTATATGTGTATGGTTACTATTTCTTCTCAAGCGTGACTTTAAAAATATTCGTGAGAAAAGTAGGATTAATAGCTGGGATTCTAAGTATTCTTAGTACTGCGGGCTATCTTTACTGGGTCATGTATTTTGGATTCCCAGAAACAGTTTCAATCTTTTCAGTTCTATTTATGGTGCTTCGAGTCGTATTAGTTTGGAATGTACTGTTCTTTATTTTTTATCTTGCGGATCGATACCTAAACTTCTCGAATAACACGCTAAAATATACAAGTGATGCATCAATGCCTTTTTATATCCTTCACCAACCAATCATTATTTTGCTAGGATTTTATATTTATAACTTAGATTGGGCGGTTCCTATTAAGGCGATATTTATAGTTTTCTTTGCATTTAGTATCATCATGGTTTTGTATCATTTAATTATCAGACGTATTAATTGGCTTCGCGTATTGTTTGGTTTGAAGGTAATTAATGATTCCGATAAGTAGGGGTTAATCGATAATTACTTTAAGATGAAAAATCGCGAGTATTTTAAGAGGAACGCGAGTACTTAGTGGAATATCACAAGTAAAGTTGCTGAATTAACCAAGGCATTTCTTCAAGAAGGAGAAATGCCTTTTCTTATTGAAGTTAAGAGGCATGATAATTTAACGGTATAGGGGAGTATTTGATGGATATAACAATAGGTTTGGCTACTTTTGAGGATTACAACGCTGTCAATTTAATAGTAAAAGAAGGGCAAGATGAACATGCAGATGCAATGCCACATATTTTTAAAAAGATTGATCAAGTTATGCCTGAAGACTATTTCAGAGAATTATTAGAGGACTTTAAGAGTGATATTTTAATTGCAAAAATCAATAATGAAGTAGTTGGATTTGTCGTTATGGAACTCATTGAATCTCCGCCATTTGACTCGATGACACCAAGAAAGTATGCCTATATGAATGATTTTGGTATAAAAAGTAACTATCAGAGACGAGGAATAGGGAAGCTGCTGTTTGAAGCTACAGTGGAGTGGGCTAAAAAGAAAGACGTTGAATCATTAGAATTAAACGTTTGGGAATTTAATAAAAAAGCCATTTCTTTCTATGAGGGTTTTGGAATGGAAACGATAAGTAGAAAAATGACTTTGAAGATTAATTAGTCAACAAATGATATTTGGAATTGCGAAAATTTATCTTTATCTTACTAGGAACACGAGGTTGCTTTTGTAGCTCTCTTTTTTATTCACATAGAGGAGCGTAGTTAAGGAGCAGATCGTATTGCTGGAAGAGTTGAAAAGCAATAAGCACATCGACAGTACCTTATTATTGTGCTAACGGCAAAATGTTGGAATCTAGAGCTTACATAATAGAAAGTTACTGAGATTTTAGGAGGATGGTAATGGTATGGTACCATTGATAATGGCAAGTAGATTTATATGGGAAGTACTGGCATTAATCATTTTTGGAATTTGGGGGTTTCATCAAGGGAAAATAATTGGAGCTATTGGAGTTCCCTTAGTGGTTGCAGTGATATGGGCTATGTTGGGTTCCCCCAATGCACCTTATAAACTTCAAGGTTTTTATGGTTTTATTTTAGAGTTAGTCCTATTTTTATTAGCAAGCTATCTCCTATATAGTCTTGGACACACTTACTTTGCGTTAATATACTGCATTGTGGCTATTGGAATAACGCTCCTGATTCGTATTATGGATATATAGAATAAATAAAAATAAGAGCTTCCTCATTGGAGGAAGCTCTTATAACTGTAATAGGCATTTTGGATATGCTAGTCTAATATTTTGACCTTTAATTGTTTTACTCCAAAATCAATTGCATCTTGTTGAGATGGAACAAAGACATCGATTCGATTTCCTTTAATGGCACCACCAGTATCTCCTGCGATAGCTTCGCCATATCCTTCAACATATACTTTACTTCCTAATGGAATGATTGATGGGTCAACTGAGATGACTTTTGCATTTGGGTTTTCTTTAAGGTTAATACCAGTAGCGGTAATTCCAGAACATCCCTTACATGTAGCGGAGTAGGCTGTAGCCTCCACTGTTATTTCCTTTGAATCAGCTTTATTTGTAGCTGGAGCAGTTGCTTCAGTTTCTGTTTCATTTGTTGTAACTGGAGCAGTTGCCTCAGTTTCTGTTTTATTTGTAGCTGGAGCAGTTGCTTCAGTTTCTACTTTGTTTGTAGCTGGAGCAGTTTGCTCAGTTTCTACTTTGTTTGTTGCCGGAGCAGTTTCTTTAGCTTCTGTTTTATTTGTAGCCGGAGCAGTTGCTTTAGTTTCTACTTTATTTGTAGCTGGAGTAGTTACCTTAGCCTCTACTTTACTTGCTGATGGAGCAGTTGCAGTAGGCGTGTTTTCCTTTGATGTTGATGCTACAGGTATCTCCGACTTTTCAATTAAATTACTATTAATACCTTCAAAGATTACTAGTTTTAAACCAGGTTGAATGAGATCCGTATTAAGTAATTGGTTCCATTCTTTAATTTGTGAAACAGTTACTTGATGATCTCGGGCTATATCCCATAATGTATCACCTTTTTTCACTGTATATTGTTTTTCCGATACAATCTTTAGGACATCCCCTGGGTGTATAAGGTCTGTCGTTAGATGATTAAACTTTTGAATATTTTCTACTGTTGTGTGATTAGCACGAGATAAATCCCATAGAGTATCTCCCTTTTCTACAGTAATTGTTGCAGCTTGTACATTAGTACCTAAAGTTATCGTAAGTGCAGCTACTGGCACAATTGAAATCATTTTTTTAAACATCATTATTGCCTCCATATCTTGGTTGCGATTCTATAATAATGGTAGCATAGAATTCTCTGAGAAAAAGAACAGGGAGGTGTTAATTCGTTTACGCGCATGGCAATTATATTGCAATAACATGTCTAACATTCCATGAGTAATAAATTTTTAATATTTTAATGACTCGTTTACCGTGCTTCTGTTGAAGTTATTGTAACTAATAATGTATTTATCCTAGAAGATTCGTTCTAAAGGGTTATGTAAATCTTTTATTTTGAAAGTAAATGTGAATACTGTTATATAAATAAACGGAGTGCCTTAATGGAATAAAGTTAAGCTAATAAGAGGTTTTTTATTTTGGGTAGTTTTAAGGGGTTGTGGAAACTGTGTAGCGAAGGTGTTAATCCAAAAAAAAGGATTAATGCCTTTTTTGATTAATAAAATTATTGAAGGATTTCAATTTCTAAACTTGAATATAGTAATAGATTAGGTTTTACCTACAACTAAGTTATTTGAAGATATAAAGGGGACAATAAAATGCTAATACGTGAATATAAAAATACTGATGAAGTAGGTTGGGTTCGATGCAGAACGCTATCTTTTCTAAATACAGCTTATTTTGATAATGTCTTAAATAAGAAAGAAATCTATGAAAATCCTGCAATTGAATTAGTTGCAGAAATAGACGGACAAATTGTTGGTCTCATTGATGTCGAGTATGAAAAGGAAGAAAGAACGGTTTGTTCAAGAGGAGAAGGGTTAGGCGGGATGATTTGGCATATTGCGGTTCACCCAGATTACTACCGACAAGGAATTGGAGAACAATTACTAAAAGAAGCGGAAAAGAGGGCAATTGATCTAGGCTTAAATCGTTTTGAAGCATGGACACGAGACGACATTTGGGTACAAAACTGGTATGGAAAAATGTTGTTTGAAAAAGTTGAATCATACTACCACGTATACTTTGAGGGAAATGAGATGCAAAGTCGAATACAGAGTACCATCCCTAAACTATATTTAGTAAATGCTTTCGCACATTATGTGGGTGATGAGATTGAGCAATTTAAAAATACAAACAAACGAATTCATGAATGTGTTTGTTATGAAAAATATTTTGTTTAACCATTTGATAAGGGGGATCAAAAATGACGGTTTTTCACTTTGGCGATCTTATGGCTACACTGCTTACCTTAATACCTTTATTGTTAATCGTCTTTGTTATTAGGTGGATTAGAATTATTCGGTTGAACAGCGAAATTCAAATTCAACAAAATAAAGAAATCATTTCATTACTTAAAGAGATTGCTGAGAAGTAATATCTAAAAACGCGAGTATTTGTGGTTAATCTGCGAGTATTTGCATGAAAAGCGCGAGTATTTCAGTGAAATCCGCGAGTATTTTCAACAAAAGCGCGAGTATTTCGGAAAAATGTGAATTAAATCAGGAGATGAAAACATGAATCAACTATTTACAATTGACTGCGGGGACATTTATCTACGAGAATTTCAAGTGGAGGATGTAGATGCTATTTACGAAATTACTTCCCAACCAGAAGTATATGAATTTCTACCTGATTGGAAGACATCTAGAGAGCAACGTTTGAACTGGGTAACCAATTATGAGATTCCTTCAAATAAAAGCTTTTTAGCAGCGGTGCCAAACATTGAGGATCAGAGGTATTTAAGATTAGGAATTATCCTAAAAGAAACGGATGAATTCATCGGTTTTATTTATACAGGGATTAAAGAAGGGCTTCCAGAACCCAATAGAGAAATCGCATATGGCATCTCAAAACATTATAGAAACAAAGGGTACACATCGAAAGCTGCAAAAGGTTTAATTCAATATTTATTTGAAAATACAAACGTTAAAACGTTAAATGCAGTTGCCGTAATTCAAAACGTAAGTTCAAATCGAGTTATTGAAAAAAATGGTTTTCAATTCCAAGGTCAAGTTGAAATTGATAATGAACTACATAATCATTACACGCTGCACAAAAGTGAATGGCTAAACGATTGAACAAACAAAAAAACCCGGAAATAAATTTCCGGGTTGATTATCACTTGCTATCTTCCGCCATGACACCCTGCCTCCGCTTCCGCTAGGATTTACCTTGCTTTAGCTTACTTCAGTTGATGGTCCTTCTGAGTTAACGATCAATCGCACTCATCGGGTTAACCCTCCTTAGCCACTTTGGTTTGAAGTGAAATCTTTAATAGTATAGTTCGTTCTTACTTTTTCATACGCACTTTTTATAAAAATAATTGAATTACTCCGAGTGTCATTTGGAATAATGAATAAAGCACATCCACGTTAGGAGTCGTTTTCATGTGGGCAATTATTGCTGGAATCATTTGTATCGCTATTTCAATCTACACATACATCCCAAGTTTGAAAAAAGCTGAAACCTCGAAGGGAAAGTGGAGTGTGTTTTTCGACTTTGTATTTGACCCATTCGCAGGATTATCCACGTTATTTTATTTAGGTCTTCTTTTCATTTTATACGGCATTTTAAGTAGCTTGAATATACTATGAATTGAACCGAGCACACTTACTGAATCATAAATACCTTCCTAAACAAAGGGAATATCACATATCCAATGGCAACCCCTAAAACGTTAAGAATTAAATCATCAATATCTAAACTACCTCTTTTAGTCAAAAATTGCACAAACTCAATTAGGCTAATAGAAATCACCGTAATTAGAAACAATCGAACCATAGAAGGTGCCTTTGCTACATACCTATAATACAAACCGAATGGAATAAATAGCCCAATATTCGCACCCAAATTATAAAATGCAATTAAAAAACTGACGCTTCCAGTTAAATAATAGACAATCGTTTCGAACGGAATGAAGTTAATCGAGCCGTAATTCGCACCACTTGGTCGAAAGTATAATAAAATTAGCAACCCAACTGTATAAGCTAATATAATGCCATGAAGAACCTGCCTAGAAACTCCAATTTCCTCTTTTCGAATCCAACTCACTCCAAATAAACAGAGAAAGACAATTAATCCCCAAACGACAACAAGTACAATGGGATGTAGATACTTTGTTAACTCCATCCATACAGGTAAAAGTACGAAAAAGACAATTTGAGAATATAAAAAACTTAGTTTAATACTTTTGCTCATCTCATAAACCGCCTTTTCTATTGCCATCTAACATTAATGTTCATGTGCAAAGTATAACAGGTAGAGGGTTTTTTAGTCTCATAGAGAATACGTATTTATTGAGATGAAAATTAGGAGGCGCGGATGAAGAAGACAAAACTCATATTTCTACTCTTTGCTGCTGTCATTCTCGCCAGCTGTTCAAATACACCAGAGCCTAATGCAAAAGTCGAAAAAACGGACGATGAGTACGGAGAGATTAGGGCTGTAGCTTGGGATTACCTTCAACATAATGACTGGCATCTATGGGCTAAAAAAGATTGGGAAAATGCAATAGTAGAGAAAATTATCGCTGATCATCGATATGAATTACTAGATCCAACTATTGAGGGCAAAGAAGTTTTACGTGTTTCTTTTGAAGATCGAGATGTTGTCATAGTAGGGACACCGACAATTCTCATTGACCCACAAACAAAAGAGGTTGTTGGGTATATGTTAGGTGAATAATTTAAGGGAGAAAAGCAAAAAAGAGAAATCCTCCATCAATGGAAGTCTCCCTTTTATTAGCTTTAAATATAGATGCATTCAGCTGCCACTTTATTTGCTTTTATTCATTTGCAACTTTACTTGATGGTTGTTTTTTTATAACAATGACAAAAAGACTCGCTAGTGCACAGAAAACTCCCGCCATAAAGAACGCCCATGTGTACGTATTGAAATATTGATAGACGATCCCTCCGCCGAAAGCTGCCACAGCAGCACCTGCTTGGTGAGAGGCGTAAATCCAACCATAAATAATCGCGCTTTTGTGAAGTCCAAAGAACTGTCTTGAGAGATTAATAGTAGGCGGGACGGTAGCCACCCAATCTAATCCATAAAACACAGTAAACACGACAATCCACGTAACATTCCCTTCCATCAACGCAAAAGGAAGAAATACGAGGGAACCACCTCTAAACATGTAGTACCAAAATAACAGCCAACGATTATCAAAACGATCCGATAGCCATCCTGAAATGGTCGTTCCTACCAGGTTAAAAACCCCCATAAAAGATAGCAAGGAAGCGGCTGTAACGAAAGGAATACCAAAACTAATACAGTAAGAAATAAAGTGCGTTCCAATTAATCCACTCGTTGAAAGTCCACAAATAAAGAAACTGCCTGCTAACAACCAAAATTCTTTTGCTTTTACAGCATCAAATAATCCTTTGAAAGCAAGGGTGATAGGATTTCCTTTTTGCTTTTCATTATTATCTTCAAGCTCTTCCAGTTGGCCGTAAGGAAGAATCCCAATATCCTTTGGCGAGTTTTTCATAAATAAGAAGATGATAATGAACATAATGATACCCAAATTGATAATTAATGCTATTGCCCATCGCCATGAGTATGCCTCGATGATCATTGCTAAGACAGGTAGTAATATGAGTTGGCCCATCGCAGTACTTGCTGTTAAAATTCCTGTCGCAAGTCCTCTTTTTTCTTTAAACCAATGATTAGCTACATATGGGCTAAGCACTGTTAAGAAGAGCCCTGATCCTAAACCAATGATGATTCCCCAAATGATAATCAATTGCCATGATTGATTCATTAAGTAGGTTAGTAGAAGTCCGAACAGTAAAGTTGCCATGGAAGCAAGCATCATTTTCTTTAGTCCTAACACTTCTAGTAAGGCGGCCATGAAAGGACCTGATACCCCGTAGAAAAACATACAAATCCCAAAAGCAAGGGAAATCGTAGGGCGATACCAGCCAAACTCACTCTCGAACGGGGTTAAGAAAACCCCAGACGATGCCATGACAATTCCAGCGACAATGATGGAAAAAAAGGCAATCGTTAAAATAAACCAACTATAGTGAACACGTTTCAAAACAATCCCTCCATAGGGACAGGTTCCTCGTCAAAGTGAAAATCGGGGTGGTTCCATGTCCTAATTTCTACAAAAATGGAAACGAACAATCTATGATTCTCATTTTAACGAGTAGCATATCATGTGTAAAATTGAAGTTTCTGAACTGAAGTATTGATTTTTCTGATACTATTGAATCAATAGAAAACTAAAGGTGGTGGAACGTTGGAAATACGGCATTTTGTTACGTTTAATAAAGTCATTGAGACAGGAAGTTTTACACAAGCTGCAGAACAATTAGGGTACACCCAATCCACGGTCACTTCTCATATACAAACGCTTGAAGAACATTTAGGAGCACCTTTATTCGATCGAATGGGGAGAAAAGTACAATTGACGGATATTGGTAAGAAGTTGTTACCATACTCAAAAGAGATATTGGCTACTTATGCTAAAATTGAAGGCATTGCTAATGACGGAGAAGAATTGAAAGGGGAGTTAAAGATTGCGGCTCCTGAATCTCTTACGGTGTACCGTCTAGAACCAATATTAAGAGAATATCGAAAAAGTTTTCCTCAAGTTAGTATCAGTTTAACGAACGCCACGTGCAGAGATAACAAAAAGGCCATTCTTGATGGTAATGCAGATATTGCCTTTGTAATGGTACCACCTTTTGAGGATTCAGACTTAATCATCCATCCGCTAATAAATGAGCCAATTGTTCTTATCGGAAGCCCTGACTGTACATTGGATAGCCTACCAGGAAGACTTGAAAATCAAAGGCTGAGTGAGTGTTTAATTACGAACGAAAAAGAAGCAAGCTATCGGAGAGTATTTGAAGAGTTCCTCCACGAGCGAGGAATTGTACCATCTAACATCATGGAGCTTTGGAGTATCGAGGCAATAAAACGTTCAGTCATGAGTGGGCTGGGCATTTCCTATTTACCTTTCATGACAGTTCAAAGTGAAATAGAAGAAGGGAAATTAAAAGTCATTCCTTGTGAAGCGGATCAGAAACAAATCTACTCCCAAGTTCTTTATCACAAAAACAAATGGATTTCTCCAGCGTTATCCTCCTTTATTGAGATTACATTAAAGCATGCAAAAAACTGGTCATGTGTGGAGGTTAGTTGTTAAAAGTTAGAGTGCGATTGTTCAAAGAGAACAATCGCTTTTTCTATATGGTAAATACTCTAAAAATCGTTTAGATGCGATCGAAAGTGATTTTTGTTCCCTCATTGCAATTCCAATATTGCGGTATGCAGGAACTTCAAGCTCTTTCGAAATAACTTTGTAAGGAATACGTTGTAGGATTAACTCTGGCAAAATACTAATTCCTAATCCGTTTTCCACCATAGACATAATGGCATAGTCATCCCATGTCGTAAAATGAACTTGTGGAATAAGTCCATGCTCCTCAAAAACTTCAGAGATTTCCGCTTTTGCTCCCTTTTCTAAAAGCATAAATGGGTTGTTCGGTAATTCTTGCAAGGGGAATTTAGCGCAACTTGCAAAGGGATGATCCTCAGGAATGACAACTAACAAACGATCTTGCTCCACAAAAATGGTTTCCAATTCTGATTTTGTCGGTAGACGTAAAAATCCGAAGTCGACCCGGCCTTCCATAATCCATTTTTCAATTTCTGTATAATCACCTAGTAGCATTTCAAAATCAATATTTGGGTAATCCTTTTTAAAGACTTTAATCATATTCGGTAACCAATGAGTTGCCACACTTGAAAAAGTGCCAATACGGATAATCCCAGACTCCAGACCATGTAGCTCTTCAACTTGCTGCAGTAATATTTCATGTTCGTTGCAAATTCTAGCTATTTGGGGAAGTAACTTGAAACCATCAGATGTTAATGTGATGCCGTCATGTCCTCTTTCAAAAAGGGTAACGCCCCATTCTGATTCTAAATCATTCATCATCCGGCTAATGCCAGACTGTGTGTAATTTAATGCCTCAGCTGCTTTCGTAAAGCTTCCATGTTCAACAACTTTCATAAAGGCATTGTACTTTTGGATATTCATTTAGCTCTCTCCGTTGCATGAGGTTTTATCATACTTAACATGAAAAACATTCAGATTTGTAATATATATGAATATGCTAAGCTATTGCTATTAAATTAACAAGTATTGTAAGTAAGAATTTTAATAGTAGAAAGTAGGGTGAGTAAAATGAAAAATGCCTATTTTAAATATGTCATTGCATTGCTTCTTTTTGGATCTAATGGGGTCGTTGCAAGCTATGTCTTATTAAATAGTTATGAAATTGTTTATTTTAGAACGATGATTGGTAGTTTACTTTTGGTCGCAATCTTTGCACTGTCGAAACAAAAGGTTGGATTTTGGAAGAATAAATCCCACTTTTTATATTTAGCGATTTCAGGTGTAGCAATGGGGGCTAGCTGGATTTTACTATTTGAGGCATATGCACAAATTGGTGTAAGTGTTGCTACTCTAGCTTACTATTGTGGTCCAGTGATTGTGATGATTCTTTCACCGTTCATTTTTAAGGAAGGGATGACAAGTGCAAAATTACTTGGTTTTCTTGCGGTAATCATAGGCATGCTTTTTGTTAACGGTAATGCTTTTATACATGGGCAATTATCATGGGGGCTAATTTTCGGTTTACTTGCTGCCATCATGTATGCATTTATGGTCATTTTCAATAAAAAGGCAAAAAGCATAATAGGACTTGAAAACGCCTCTTGCCAATTAGTAATTAGCTTTATAACAGTTGCTATTTTTATTGGTATAAAGCAAGGTTTCACCGTTAAACTTATCGATGGTAACCTAATCCCGATTTTGATTTTAGGTGTTGTTAACACTGGGATAGGGTGTTATTTCTACTTTTCTTCTATAGGTCGTTTGCCCGTTCAATCCGTGTCTATTCTTGGTTACTTAGAACCTCTTTCAGCATTAATCTTCTCTGCAGCCATTTTAGATGAGAAGTTAAGTCTCTTGCAAATTGTAGGGGCAGTGCTGATTTTAGGCGGGGCAGCTTATGGAGAAATGTTCCGGTCGAATCATAAAAGAAATAAAATCAAAAAATCATTTAAGGTGGAAAATATATAGTCAAGATACTCCATTCATCCAACTAAAGATAAGGTAATTCAGTCGAAGCGCAATCAATTAGATAGCGCTTTTTCGTTTGTATTAGCTAATAAATTGGTTATTAAAGTTAAAAAAATATTTTTCTACTATTGAAAAATTAGAAGGAAATGAAAAATGTTTGTCGAATTTTAGATGAATATTTCGAAAAAACAGGGGATGATGAATGAACGATGGTAGTAAAAGACGCACATGTTAAGGAAGAAACAATTTTTCGCCATAGTGGCAATAAAATCAAAACAGAAGACAGAGAGATTGATATTATCGCTAGATTTGAAGAACCACTAGTGGTTGTTTTAGGCTCTGTAGTGGATGATGAAGAATGTGAGGCGCTAATACAGTTATCAAAAGACCGTCTTCAACGTTCTAAAATCGGAAGTACTAAGGAACTCAGTGATATACGAACAAGCAGCGGTACGTTTTTAGATATCAATCATGAGATTATTGCAAAGGTTGAAAAAAGAGTTTCTGCCATTATGGGAATTCCAATTGAGCACGGGGAAGGTCTTCATATTCTGAACTACAAACCTGGTCAAGAATATAAAGAACACTTTGATTACTTCGCTTCTACAAGCAAAGCTGCCAGTAATAACAGAATTGCAACGCTTGTTATTTATTTAAACGACGTTGAAGAAGGCGGAAGTACATATTTCCCAAAACTAAACTTATCAGTGTGTCCGCACAAAGGGATGGCGGTTTACTTTGAATATTTTTATAATGATCAAACATTAAACGAATTAACATTGCACGGTGGCGCTCCTGTTGTACAGGGAGAAAAATGGATCGCCACACAATGGATGAGAAGACAAAAGTTATATTAGAGCATATCTAGTAAAATTTAATATAGCAACAAATAAGACATTAATCCAACAGGGATTAATGTCTTATTTGTTGTTAGCCAATTAGGTGTAAAAATTGCCAAATTCAAATTCCTACTTGCCATAGCTATCATTATTAACCTATATTTAGTCTTTAATATAAAAGTTTGAAATTCATGACAAAAACGGGGGTATAGATCATGGATGGTAAATTTACAGGATTGCTTATCATTGTATTTTTAATTGGGGGCTTGTTATTTTCTGGACTAAAGAAGATCACCCCCGAATATCATAAGGAATTATTCTTTCTTCTCTTAATGATTGTAGTAAATCTATTCACAGGGTTCATTGCAGCGTTGGCGGCATCTATGCCGAGTGAGGAAGGTAGTTCAACTGGTCCTTGGACGGTATTCCTTATCATTGAAGGGTTACCATTTTTACTATTTATTCTTAGTTTCATTTTACTTGTGCGAAAGTTAAAAAACTCTTGAAAATTGAATAAAGGAATTCATCGACAAGAAATAGAGTGGCAAGTATGACATGCAATTTTGTTATACTTGCCTTTTTTTCATTCCATTCAGTTAAATTCATTTAGTTTTGTCTTTCTTTTATTTGTTTCCGGAGTTGCTGAAGTTCTTGGATGGAAAGTTCTCCAAGAGATTCTTTAATTTCATTTTCAATTAATTGTCTATTCTTTTCTTTGTAGTCATTCCACCAATCACGAAGACCCTCTGTATTATCAAAAATAAATTCTACATCAATAACCTCATTTTCATCATCTGACAGATAGTTCAACACAGCTGCTAACATTCGTGTTAAATCGTCGATAGTCTGTTGGTTTAACACGTTGTCTGCTGCTAAGGTTACTTCTTCTTCTATATTTGAATCATCGGGTTGATTAGATTTTCTTGGCATAATTTCGCTCCTTATCAACTTCATTGTAAGAATAGTATTCCCGCGAACATAGAAGACAATCCACTTGAAAATAAGAACTTATGTTCGTATAATGAAGCTATAACTTTGGGAAGCAGGAAGCAAAATGAATGAGCAAACAAATTTAAAATCAAAATCATTTTCTGAGGAAGAACGGGAAAAATTTAAAATAGAAATTTTGTCATTATTGGAGGACTGTTCGAAAGAAGATCTAGAATTGGCTGTAAAACAGTTAAAAAAGAAAAAGAAAGTGGGATAAGGAATTGAAGAAAATCCAAATTACGACTGGATTTATTATGAGTTAATTTCAATTTTTTATATCAATGTTTACGCCTATTGGAGAAAGCTTTATACAGTCGGTAAGTAATGGCAATAATATGAGTCGCCTTTTTGTAGCATATTACAAAGAGAGGTGATCAAAGTGACTAAGAAAAGAGACAAGCAAAGAATCAACGTTGAACTTGGTGGAATGGATCTATTCGGCACAACTTCCAATGCTCCAGTTGGTGGGTACCAAGCTTCAGGAGACATTGAAAATGCTGGAAGACTAAACAAGGGCTTTAAAAAAGTCGAGGAAGATGACCTAATGCCAAACGCTTCTCTTAAAGAAGGGAACAAAGAAGGGTATTAAATTTAGTATCAAATAAAAAGGAGATACTTACGATTTTATCGTAGTATCTTCTTTTGAATTATTTTTTATTGAGTTACAACTTCCTGTAAGTGACCAAAACAAATACAATTTCGTCCTTTATGCTTCGCTTCATATAGGGCTTTGTCACAACTAACATACAAACTTTCTAAGGTTGTATCTTTATCAGGAATTAGTGTAATAACACCGAGACTAATCGAATATTTCTCCGATATACCTTCAAGCTCTGCCTGTTCAATGAGATCCGTTGCCTGATTCAACCTTTGTTCAGTTTCTTCCTGACTCAATCCGGTCAGTAGAATGGCAAATTCATCCCCACCATAACGACCAAAAAGGAAATTGGAATCAAGCGATTGATGAATCCGATGAGAAAGATCCTGTAAAATGCGATCCCCAGCTTCATGACCATAACTATCGTTAAAATGTTTAAAATGATCGATATCAAACAGTATGAATGAGATTTTACTTTTAGCCTTTGCAGATTGAACTAAGTCTTGTTTTGCTCGTGCAACAAAAGTTCTCCGATTTAAAGCTTGCGTTAAATCATCATAATACGCCATATGAACAAGCTCCGCATCTGCTCGCTCTTTTAGAATAAGAATAAAACCGATATTCCCAACAATCATAATTAAATAAATAGATAATAAGGAAAGTGTTTGGATGAATCCAGGTGTAAATAATCCCATTTCTTGTTTAGATGAAATGGCGAAAATCCCTCTTATTAAAAAAGAAATACCAACTAAATAATAGAGGAAACCCATTAACTTCATTAGTAAGGTTGAAGATTTACCACGAACTAAATGATAGGCTGGTAGAATCGCTATGATCGCTGTCGTAATCGACGAACAGAATATTCGAATCGTTTCAACGTTATAGAATATATAGATCATATGGAAGATTACGATGAACGTAATCGTCAAACTAATATAAAACTTTTTATAAAGCCCTACATAACCGTTTACCAATTTTAATAGCGCAATCGATTCAAGGGCAGTACCAATAATTTGAAGCGAATTTGCGAATGGAATCGTAAACAAATCGGGTAGAGCACCTCGAAATCCACTTAAGAACCAAGCAAGGGCTTGTATACATTTGGCAAGAAAGAAGGTATTAAACGTTCTGTCTCTAAAATGGCTTCGCCAATATGAGCTAATTAAAACAACAGTAAATAAATGACCAATCACTAAGGTGATTAATATAGTTTTCGTATCTAGTAATAAATCCATTTTCCTCACCTAACATGGGTCATATTTATCGATTAAGATAGTTCCTTTGTACTGATATACTACTACATTTTTTCAATTAAATGAAATCAAATAGTGTAGCAAGGGGAATTGAATAGAGAGTAATGTAAAATTACTTTGAATTCGAGATATTTTTATTGAAATTCCTATCATTCAGTTGTAAAGTGATTTTAATAGAAGTAGTCACTAATCTGGAAGTCTCTTAGTGCGAGGCATGTTTTACGGAAGATGTGAAAACTTATGTCAAAGCTTTGAAACAAGAATAAATATTACTTGTCTGAGTACAGGGTAATTTTTCTATAACTTTTAACGAGCAATTTGAATGGGGGAGAGCGTATGTTTAAGATTCCAGGACATCATCATATTTCAATGATTACAAAAAATGCTAGTGAAAATAATCATTTTTATCGCAAAGTGCTGGGTTTACGGCGAGCGAAAATAACAGTCAACCAAGATGATCCATCCATGTATCACTTATTCTTTGGAGATAAAACAGGTAGCCCAGGGACGGAGCTTTCATTTTTTGAAATTCCGATGGTTGGTAGAACACATCGTGGTACAAACGCCATTACAAGAATTGGGTTACTTGTCCCATCAGTAGATAGTTTATTGTATTGGCAATCACGTTTGGAGGATTTCTGTGTAGAAACGAGCAAAGTACAGAAATATGCCAATCGCACATCAATCCTTTTTGAAGATCCAGAAGGGCTACGCTTTGCACTGATTGTTTCAAATGGTGCGAAAGTGGCACATTGGGAAACTTGGGAAAAGTCTGACGTCCCTGCAGAACATCAAATTCAAGGAATGGGTACAGTCGAAATAACTGTTAAAAGATTGGATAAACTCGCAAATACGCTAACTGATTTATTTGGCTACAAAGAAGTAAGTCGTACAGAAGAAGAAGCAATCTTCCAATCAATCGAAGGTGAAGTGTTTGGTGAAATTATCGTAAAATTCTTAGATGGTCCTTCTGAAAAGCCGGGCCGTGGCAGTATTCATCATTTAGCAATTCGAGTGAAAAATGACGAAGAGCTCGAATATTGGAATGAACAAGTACGTGCCCGGGGGTTCCAATCTTCCGGCGTAGTTGATCGTTTCTACTTCAAGAGTCTTTATTTCCGTGAATCAAATGGCATTCTATTTGAGATTGCTACCGATGGACCTGGTTTCACCGCTGATGGAGACGACATCGAAACATTAGGTGAGAAATTAGTATTACCACCATTCTTAGAAAGTCGTCGTGCTGAAATTGAATCAAACCTCAAACCAATTGTGGAATAGGAATTTGCCTATGGAACTTACGTGTCATATCAATCGATACAAACCTTTCCATATGTTAAACTTCCATCAAGAGGTGTATGAGCATGCAACAACTACAATTTGAAGCGTCTTGGGATAAAGCGCTAGCTACCGAAGACCGACATTCGATAGAGAATATTTTTCATGAGACAAAACATTTAAATGCAACCGTGATTCTTTTCTCACCAATACGCGAAGCCATTAATCATAAAGAAGAACTACTTATCACCGTTTTAGTCCACAACTTTTCGGACAAAAATCTTCAATTTAATAACACAAGGATACTCTACAAGATTGAAGGAGAAGTTATTGCCGATCATGTTTTCACTTTGCCAGCAATCATGGTCCCACCAAACGTAAGTATGCCTTGGACGTTCATTTTTCCCAAAGACAATTACTTACTGAAAAGCACCTATCAAAATGGACGATTAGAAATTCAGTAAATAAAAAAGTATTCAAGGAGAGCTCTTTACAGTAGGTTCTCCTTGGATGCTTTTTATTTTTTAAAAATAAAAACTACCAAACTGCAACTACTGTTGGCCAATCCTCCATAAATACAGAAAAATTGTAAAAATTTATATTCTAGTGTTACAACCTCAAAAGTGGAACGTCTTACTATTTAGTACGAGGGAGTGTTTCTTTTGAATGGAAATAAAATTAAAGAAGGAAGAAGCTGGGACATAAAAGTAAAAGTACAATCCATCATCATTCATTTGGGATTGTACTTTAATTTTGTATTTTCGAAGAGTAACCATGGTCGAAGGCTCTGTTGATAGCTGGCGACCCTCAGCCAAATGTCATCAAGTTCTTGATTTTGATTTTACTTTGCTGGGAAATAACAGTAAATTTTGACCTTATTATAAGAAATATGCCAAATTCATTGGGAATAACAGTAAT
>DATMFE010000150.1:0-2763 GCA_035556295.1 Ureibacillus sp. | reverse complement strand
AAAACTTATTACGTTCAAGTAGAGGAGCCTCTACTATATTGCCTTTATGATTATCTACAACTGCTTTTGCTTTCATAGAATGGAAGCTACCCACTCCATTACTCAAGGCACTATATGCGGCAAACAAAACATATTGTAAATCTTCTGTACGTTCAATATGAATCGTTTCTTTACCTGCTTGTCTTGAATCACCATCTAAAACAATATAGGGTGATTTTTTATTAGAACCTTTATTCCTATAATATATTTTTCCGGTCTTACCTGTTTTTGTTACATAGAAACAATATAAATCTAAATCCAATAAGGACAAGTCCAGTTACCTTATAAAGTATTCTATAAATTCAAGCTAATCATATATTTGATTTTGTACAGCCTAAGCCACAAATGTATTCTCTCTCACTTTCGTTCTTCTTGTTAAAGAAAAGACTGCGCATAGTAAGGAGATGATGACAAGGGCGCCACCAAACCAAGCTGCATTGGAAACAGTTCCGGTTTGACTTAGCACGATGCCACCAAATGCTGACCCAAGAGAAATACCTATTTGTAATGCTGAATTATTAAAGCTTTGCTGAATGTCAGATGTAGCAGGATCTGTTTGAATCAAGTAGCTTTGTTGTGGTGGAGATAGACTCCAACTTAATGCTGCCCAAACCATCATAATCGGTATGAATACAATAAGTGAAAAAGTAGTTAATGGTAATAAGAATAGCACAACGGCAAATAAAATGATTACAACAATAATGCTTTTATGTGCTCCAATCGAATCTGAAAGAATTCCCCCGAATGCACCACCACTTACCGCTGCAATCCCAAATAATAGGTAACAAAGACTGATCCAATTGGAATTCAGATGAAGTTCCGTTTCTAAAAATGGAGTGAAGTACGCATAAAGCGTATAATGTCCTGCTAGCATAAACATGGTTGCCAGATGTGCACTACCTATTTTTAAGCTACCCACTGCCTTTAATTGTTGTGAAAGTGGAATCGTGTTTTCCCCAGGAACTCGCTCCAAAAAGATTGAAATAAGTACAAAGGAACCTATAGATAAAATAGCAATCCCGAGGAAAATAACGCGCCAGCCAAGATTATCGGAAATTAGAATTCCCAGTGGCACGCCCATGACAAGTGACGAACTAATGCCCATATAAATGAGACCCAGAGCCTTTGCTCGGTGTGCTGGTGAAACAATTTTTGCAGCTATGGTTAAGGACAGTACAACGATAAGTGCTGTACTCATTGCGGTCAAAATCCTTGCAATCATCATAAAGGTAAAATTCGGACTGAAATATGTCATTATATTTCCGATGAAGAAAATAAACAAGGAAGTGAGATATAACTTTTTTCGCTCCATTTTGCTAGTTATGACTAGTAATACAGGACCGGAAACAGCATAAATAAGTGCGAAAACAGTGATTAGTTGTCCAGCAGAGCTTAATGAGATGTTTAAATCGTTTGCAATATTTGGAAGTATTCCACCGATGATTAATTCAACCAGTCCAACTGCAACAGTTGATAATGCTAGTATAAAAACTTTTAAATTCATATTCTGCTTTACGTCCTTTCTAATGAAAAAATAATAAAGATGCCTTCAGAAAATAAAAAAATCCTGATTACAGAAAATGAATTATTCATTTTCTGTAATCAGGATTTTAAGGTTCCTGGTAGAGACCCTCAAGCCATATTCTGAGGTTATACAGGTAATATTAATTTGTTTAGTATACTAGCTTTCATCTGATTTTTCAAGTGTTGAATTTTTAGCAGTGATACTACTATTTGGTACATATTTAACTTAACAAATATTCAATTTTTCAAAGCTGTTTTTATTTAACAAAAGTGGCAGAAGTGTTGTTCAAAATATTATATATTGTTACCTATTTTCCCGCAAAAAGGTTATTTTGGTTGCGTTAGAATGATATAGATAGCACGTTTTAAAAAAGATTGGAGTTGTAAAAGTGAAGACAAACAAATTTTTTATTTATTGTTGCATCTTTATTGGCTGTCTTGTTAGTCGCATTTTCTGCTTGTGATTCATCAAACAATTCTTCGAGTATTTAATAAATCATTTCTGGTTCTGGTGCAAAAATTACATCTATTTGAAAGATGCATATAAATCCCTAATGGAATCTCCTTTACAAGTCTTCTATCTATTAAACAAATTATTGATGACCTCATCATCAATAATTTGTTTTGCTGTCTCAATAATACACTTTAATAGATTTTTAAAAGTATTGTCTAATGTAGCGCGATTTGCAATAAGTTCAAATGACAGACCATTTGTCTATAACCGATGCGGAATAGGATGTACAGCTGGTCGTAGTTGCTCAAATAAAGTGAATTTAGGTTTTTATCGGGTTGATTCCTAGATCATAATCTAGGAAATATAATATTCCACCTTTTAATTTTTTTCACTAGAGTCGAGTGATCGACTCCTAAATATTCAGCCGCCTTTCTAATCGACGGTTTTTTCTGAAGTGCGTCGATAACTATTCTTTTTTCAAACTGTTCCATTCTTTGTTTTAACGTATGAGCTGATTCTATATAACTATGAATACTAAAATGTAGGGGAAGATCAACAGGCTCAATCGTAAGCGATGGGACTGAAACAATCATGCTCTCAATTAGATTTCGTAATTCTCTCACATTTCCTGGCCAATGATAGCTTTGTAAAATATGTTTTGTTTCGGGTGAGATATGCTTTTCGACATTAAATAATTTACAAAAATAAGCGAAAAAGTGATCCAGTAAGCTCTCAATGTCTTCTGG
>DATMFE010000149.1:0-1619 GCA_035556295.1 Ureibacillus sp. | reverse complement strand
GGTAGAAAAAATGCAAAAAGAATATAAAGTCGATGTGGCCGGGTTCGGAAATCAATTGAGAATTAAGAGGCCCAGAGTATGGATGAGGGTTAAAGCCAATTGGGATCAAACATTTAGTGAAGTTCCCATTAACTATGATGTGAAATTAATGATTAAAGATTATGGAGCGTCAGGATCAACGAAGTAAGCTTTCAAGTTTAACTTTGCTTATTTTGATGTCAAAAATGAAAGAAAGCTCCAAGGAATAACCTTGAGGCTTTCTGAAAAGTATTCACCCTATACTTATTTAAGAGCTTCTTTTAATTCTTTTCCGGGTTTAAACGCAGGAACTTTGGAAGCTGGAATCGTCATTTCTTCACCAGTTTGGGGATTACGTCCGGTACGAGCTGCACGTTCACGTACTTCAAATGTGCCGAATCCAATCAATTGAATTTTTTCTTCATTAGCAAGTGTATTAGAAATCGTTTCAAACAATGCATCTACAGCTTTTTTAGTATCTTGTTTCGTTAGTTCTGATTTTATTGCAACTGCATCGATTAATTCAGCTTTTTTCATATGTAAATACCTCATTTCTTATTGCATATATAGTATGTATATGTAGAACATATCACAGTCTTTATAAAATGTTCAAACATAAGCACTCATTTGATGATTTAAAAAGTTATCTAATAAACTAGATGCTGAGATTTGCTCTAAGACAAAATGAACCCCATTCAAGACAGAAGAAACTCGTCAAAAAGGGAGCTGTGCTCAATAAGAACAAAGCTCCCTTTTGATGATTTTCTCCTATTTTCAAATGGATGTAACCTTTGCATCAGAATATTTATTATTTATTTATTCAGTCTAGATGAACTGTAATTAAGAAGGATTTTTACTTGTACTATGCTAAAACCTATTAATCCCCCAATAATAGCTGGACCAATCCACCCTAGTCCTACTTTGTACATAGGAAGAACTCTAATAAAGAAACTATTAATAGATGAAATGTGAATACCGCCCGTATTTAATCCATCAAATAGACTAATAATAAATGTCAAAAGTAAGCTCCCTTGATAAACTTCAGTTTTTCCTTTAAATAAAGGATGAAAAAAAGTTAAGAATATCAATACAATAGCTAATGGATAAATAGCTGTTAATAGAGGTATAGAAATAGCAATTAACTGCGTTAACCCGATGTTAGCAACGATTGCACTAAAACCACATAGACTAATAGCAAGTATTTTATAAGGTACCTTTGGAAATAGTTTATGAAAGAATGAAGAACAAGAAGCAACAAGTCCTACACTAGTTGTTAAACAAGCTACCGTAATCATTAATCCTAATAATATTCCACCGTAAGCTCCAAAATAATAATTCGAGACTTTTACCAAAACAGTACCTCCGTTATCTAAGTGTCCAAGTTTTTCTACACTTGAAGCACCCATGTAAGAAAGAGCCGTATAAATGGTTATTAGGATAATAGCAGCAATTCCTGTTGCTTTTGCACAAATAGTCATAATGTGTTTTTTTGTTTTTGCGCCTTTTTCTTTAATAGCATTAATAATAATAATTCCAAAAACAAAAGCTGCAAGAGCATCCATTGTTAAATAACCTTCCTGAAATCCCTTGAAAAATGAGTG
>DATMFE010000148.1:0-6981 GCA_035556295.1 Ureibacillus sp. | reverse complement strand
ATCAATTTGTTGTGCCGGGAAATTTTATTGGAGGTAGTAGCGGCGGCGGTCAATCGGGCGGAGGGGCATTAGAAGGAAAACCATTCTTAAATCTTACAGCAGAAGGAGCATCGATTCATCAAATTACTAGAAAGATGGCTGCTGAGACCAGTCGTAAACCATATCTCGAACATATTAATCTAATTGTTCTGTCAGAGGAACTTTCAAGAAAAGGACATCTTAGGGATGTTATGGATTTTTTTGTGCGTGATCATGAAATGAGGAGAGTAGCAAAAGTGATGGTGAGCGAGGGGGAAGCGAGAAAGGTTTTGGAAATTAGTCCGCAGCATGAAAAAATGCCGGTTTTGTTTATTGAATCACTAAGTGAAAATATAGTAAAACATAGTACTTCTCTACCACCTATAAATATGGGCGATGTTCATAGTTACTTATTAAAGGGAAATAGTTTTATTATACCGAGAATTGTCGTTAAGAACAATAAAGGGGCTATTTTAGGAGCCGCTATATTTAACTCTCAAGATCAAAAAATGATTGGCACTCTTAATGAAAGTGAAACACTAGGACTTAATTTTATTACAGGAAAGGTTAAGAGTGCCGTACCTGAATTTTTGATCAATGGCCAACTTGTTGCTTTTGAAATTAAAGGTGCTGAAAGTAAAATCGAGGCTGATGTTTCGGACAAAAATCAAATTAAATTTACGGTGAAAATTAATGTAGACGGCAATGTGGGGGAATTGTACGGGGATTTAGCTTTAGAAAATCGATCGGTATTATCTGAAATCGAAGAAAAAACCGCTAAGGAAATAGAACGTATCACTAATCGTGTTATTGATAAGATCCAAAAAAAGTACAAGGCTGATGTCTTTGAATTAGGAGCTTATTTAAAGCAAGAACATTATAAGACGTGGCAACAAGTAAATAAAGAATGGGATAAGGGGGAGAATTATTTTTCAAAAAGTGTGGTTGACGTTCAAGTAAGGGTTGACGTAAGGCAAATTGGAGCGTCCATTAAAATGGTGAAATAGAGAGGAGTTGAACAATCATGTTGCACTGGATAGAGGAGCGAGTTCCCACTTTTATACTCGCTATATTATCTTCGCTCATTCCATGGGGGATATATAAATTGAACCAGGCCTTTCATCAATACGCTGACCCGCCATGGAAAAAAGATGATGAGTCACAGTGACATAATGAATTGTGGATAATTTGTGTGTAATTTTGTGGGTAAGTTATTACTGAAATGAAAAGAAGTTAGAGCGGGTACCTTGAGAGGTGCTTGCTCTAACTTATAGGTTCTTTGGGAATCAGTGCTAATTTATGAACCATTTTTAGTATTTGGCTACTTCAGCAGGGTATCTCTGTTGTAAATAACTCGCAAGTGCATCTACAGCTAATGGGCCATCTTCGACTAGTTTTCCTTTTGTAAAGGCGGTGAAGCCATCTCCACCTGAAGCGAGATAATTGCTAATAGCAATCGTATATGCCTTTTTAGATTGAATTTCCTTACCATAAATGTCTTTTAATGTGATAATACGGCTGCCGATAGGGGCGGCATTATCCCAAGTATAAGTTAATCCTACAGCCTGCAATCTATTCTCCTCATCTTTAGTCCACTGTTGTTCTAAAGCTGTTTTTATTTGTTTTCCAGTTAAGGTAATCTTCACAAAGCGATGATGAAAAGGTAAGGCCGTATAAAGGTCCTCTTTCGTAATGGTTCCTTCGTTTAAGCTTGCTCGAATTCCGCCGTGGTGATAAAAAGCAATATCGGCCCCCAATATGTTACGCCCAGATTCTGCGATTATTTTGGCCAAAGGAGATTCACCGTTGCTTTTTTGTTTCCTCGTTATTTCTTTTGGTGCTTTACTTATTATTTTATTCATATAAGGGGCTATACGTTTTTTATATTTTTTTAAAAGTGTGAGTGTTTCTTGATCAGGTTTGATTGTACGATGAACAGTGGGGATAATCGTTGCTTCTTTGTGAATAATCTTTTTCGTGTGACGGTTAATGGTGAGTCTTACTTCTGAAAAAGCTTTTCCATAAGAGTAAGCTTGAACGATTAGTTTATTGTCTACGATTGTATTTGCATATGCATGATTATGACCGCCGAATATTACATCGACTTCATCATCCATTTGTGGAGCCATCTTCGCTAAATCTTCATGAGGGTTTTCTCCTGTCTTACCAGATTTAGCCGAGATATGAGCGAGCACTACAATGGAGGTTATTCCTTTTTTCTTTAATATTTCCGCTGTTTGATTGATAGCTTGAACTTCATCAATCACTTCGATTTCTTCTTTGTATTCTGGGAGTAGAAACTTCGTCGTTTCGGTTGTCACTACACCAATAAAACCAATATTTATTCCATTTATTTGTTTAATTATATATGGAGGAAATAACAGATTCCCCGTTCTTTTATTGATTATATTAGCGGAACAATAAGAGGTAGTTGAACCTGAGAAAGCTCCTGCCTCTCCATTAATCAGCCGCTGCATTTCATGAACCCCTTCATCAAATTCATGATTTCCAGGTGTTCCGACATCAATGTTTAGAAGGTTTAGATATTCAATCGTTGGTTCGTTTTGGTGTAAAGAGGAGATAGGCGGGCTTCCGCCGACCATATCACCGGAATGAACAAGGAGGGTATGTTCATTTTCTTGTTTGTACTTTTTTAAATAGGCAGCTAAATATTCAGCGCCTCCTACTTTATTCCCTGATAGATCCTGGTATTTATCCAGCTGGCCATGAAAATCATTTAATCCTAATAATTGAATGTGTGTGTGGTCATTGTCTATGGGCGGATGGAATGAAGCTATTGAACCATCAGTCGTTCCTAAAATGAAGAATAACAGCAAGAGCCCAAATGATACTCTATGAAGTATTGACAAGCTGTATGCCCTCCTCTAGGTTGTTATGTTCAGTATAAGGGGAGAGATTTAAGAAAGTGTAAAGGGGGAGTTAATTTTTGTTAAATATTAGTTTGTTTGTGTAGCCAATTTAAATCTTTTTTTCATAATGACTAACGACGAATATCATGGTAAAATTTTCATAAAATTGATATATGTTTAATTAGAAAGTGCTAAAAGTACCATATATAGTCTTTTGGCTCTACTTATAAGGAGGGATTGTATTTGAAGAAAAAGAGTTTACTAGTTTTTATTATTTATATGTTTGCTTTTCACATGTTACTTCCGTCATTAAAGGTTCAAGCTGCCGAAAATCTTACTTATTGGTCTGAAGAAACACAGGAAGTGTATGAACCCCTACTTCCCTATACATTAGAATGGAGTGGGGATGTATTAAAAAATGGAGGGTTTGATCTAGATTCAGGTCGTATAACAACTGACAAAACTATCGCCGACTTTGTCATTAATCAGTATGGAGATATAGGAGCGAGAAAGATTGCTGAACTGCCTAAACGATCTTTAGATGAACCGCTAAATATAGCGGATGTGTCATTTCCAACAGATGGATTAGGCTACCCGTTAACAAGCTTAAAAGTAAAATCAGGCAGTACATATTTGATTCAATTGGATAGCGGGGATTTTGCGAAAGTGCATATTGACCAAGCTTCATCTTCAAAAGTTAATTTTACCTTTGTCGTTCAAACAGATACATTACGGGATGAGGATCCGACACTGCCTGATGAAGAGGAAGAGGTAAATGTGGTCGACTTAATCTCTTCACAATCCTCTGTATCCATGGATGTCGGTCAATCAAAATCTGTTTTACTTACAGCGAAATACTCTAATAATAGTAAGAAAACAGTTACAAATGCTGCTAAATGGAAGTCAGAAAAAACCTCTATTGCGAGTGTGACAAAAGGAAAAATAAAAGGAGTTTCTGCTGGGCAAACAACGATTTCAGCAGAATACGAGGGAATAACGATAAAAATCAAGGTAAGTGTAAAAAGCAAAACAGTAAAACCAATTAAAGGAATAGCTGGGACAGCTGTTGCAGCAGGTGACAGTCATACACTTGTGCTTAAAAAGAATGGAACAGTATGGAGTTTTGGTAAAAACCAAACAGGACAATTAGGGAATGGGAATACAAAGAATCAATATACTCCTGTTCAGGTAAAAGGCCTTAAAAATGTAAAAGATATTGCGGCCGGATATAATTTTTCTTTAGCTTTAAAAAAGGATGGGACGGTTTGGATGTGGGGAAATCCGCTTGCCAGTGTGTCTAAACCAAGATCTACACCATATCAAATTAAGTCGCTCAAAAATGTGGTAGACATCGCAGCAGGTGAAGAGCATATGATTGCCTTAAAAAAAGATGGCACTGTATGGGTATGGGGAAATAACTCATATGGTCAAGGTGGAATTGGCAAGACTTCTCCAGCAACGATTACAAATCCAGTTAAAGTAACAAAGCTTAGTAAAGTAACAGCGATTGCAGGTGGGCGTTATCATACACTTGCAGTAAAGAGCGATGGGACGATTTGGACGTGGGGAAATAATGAACGGAATCAAATTGGAGATGGAAAAACAGGATCTAGCTTAATGAAGAATGTTTTAGTACCATATCAAGTTAAATCATTAACGAAAGTGAAATCCGTATCTGGAGGCACTTATTATAGTCTTGCTGTGAAATCGGATGGAACGGTCTGGTCGTGGGGCTTTAATGATGCTAATCAATTAGGAATTGTTAAAACAAGTGCTTATCAAAATAAGCCAGCTAAAGTTCTAGGCGAAGATGGTGAAGGTTATTTGAGTCAAATTAAACAAGCTGACGGCGGATATAGACATACACTTGCAGTTGCTAATGATGGAAGCTTATATACATGGGGAGAAAACACATACGGAAAGCTGGGCATCGGTACCGAAACTCCAATTTATGATGTATGGTCAGATGGCGCCAATTCAGCCGTACCGGTAAAAGTATCGCTGACTAAAGTAATTCAAGCAGAAGCAGGATCTGAGCATACAGTCGCGATAACTGCAGATGGGACAGTATGGTCGTGGGGTTCTAATGATTATGGGCAATTAGGTGTTGGAAAAAAGTACAGTAAAAAGAAAGTACCTGCTAAAGTATTACGTGCTAATTAATAACGTTCATTAGTCTTTGTTATGAGTAAATAACGACGTATTCAAACAGGCCAACCACACATTGTGGTTGGCCTGTTTTGGGGTATGCTTGATTATTTTAATGTATCTTTTCAGTTGAATTGAGCTTTAGATTCTCGTAATAAGCAATTATTTTTAAGTCTTTCATAGAAGAAAACAAAGTTATCTTTTCTTTATGATAGAACATCCGGAAAATTACCAGTTGGATTATAGTTTCATATTAGTGTATATTACAATAATTGTAATATAAACCCTTTTATAGTAGAATCAATCTATCAAGTAAAAGGTGGGATTGTTTATGCTATCGAAGTTAAATAAAAGTGTGAGTACCATGTTATCGAGTAACTTACACGAAGCATTAACTGATCAAATGAACTATGAATTTTATTCTGCCCATGTCTATACTGCGATGGCTTCTTACTGTAAAAGTGAAAATTATGATGGTTTCTCGAGTTTTTTCCTTGCTCAAGCCGAGGAAGAAAGAACTCATGGAATGAAGATTTATAATTACATCCATGATCGTGGAGAACAAGCGATTATTTCTGGTTTTGAACATCCAAATAATAAGTACGAATCTATTTTAGATGCTTTTGAAAAAGCACTAGAACATGAAAAAGAAGTGACGAGCCGAATCTATAATCTTTCTGATATTGCTCGTGATGAAAAAGAATATGCAACCATTTCCTTTCTAAATTGGTTCCTTGATGAGCAAGTAGAGGAAGAATCCCTATTTAATGGGATTGTTCAAAAATTAAAACAAATTAATAATGACCCTACTTCTTTATTTGCGTACGATTCAAAAATGGCGAAGCGTACACATACAACATGTGCTGAATAGGAATATTCCTTTATTCTTTTTGAAAACCCTAAATAATGGACAAATAAGTCCTTCATTTAGGGTTTTCTTGTGTCTGCACCTAGTATAGAGGGCAGGCACTAAAGTTTTACATTATTCGTCTTTATTATCTGGATCAGTCATATCTTCTGGATCTTCAACAATGTCTTCTGGATCTGGATTAGTATCATTTTCATCATCTTTAGTCATTGTATCGTTTTCATCAACACCAGGTAAGTTATTGTTATCATTATTGTCATTTACATTATTGTCATTTAAATCATTTGTATCATTTACGTTATCATCCGTTGGAGTTTGGTCTATATTGTTTTGGTCTTCTTGTGGGGGCGGATTTTCATTATTATTGTCGTTATTACATCCCACTAGCATCATAACAGATAAACAAGCACTCATTAATGTAAGAAACCATTTCTTTGTCATTGTAAATGATTCCCCTTTCATATTTTTTATGGAACTGTACTTATATTTCCCTGTAGAAAGTGAATTATGTGTCACACTGACAAAATTATTTATTGATCATTTGCGAATAAAAGTGTGGATGAGCTCTATAAAAAGAGAAGAGGCTGACTGAAAAGTAGATGCTTTCCAGTCAGCCTCTTCGGATGTTACATTTAGATTAACGTTTTTTTAAAGTTTTTCAAATATCGATAACGGATTAAGAAGAAATAAACAAGCTGAGCGATGAGAAAACCAGCTAGTACAAGAATCATTTCTGTAGCGATGGACAATGTGTAAAAGCTTTGTAAGGCCGTAAAGGCAAAAGCACTATGGATAAATGCCACCAAAATAGGAACGAAAAATAGTAAAGCAAGCTGACGAGTGACAATTTTATTCAATTCTTGATCGGTTAACCCTACTTTCCTAATCGTTAAATATTGACGGCTGTCATATTCCAAATCAGCATACAGTCTGAAATATAAGAAGCTTCCTGCAGCAATAAAGAATACGGCTCCGATAAGCAGCGCGACAAATAACATCATTTTGAACATACTCATTTGAGTTTCATACAAAGTTCCGCTTACCGTCATGAAGTAGGAGGTATCAGTAGAAGGTAGC
>DATMFE010000147.1:0-3525 GCA_035556295.1 Ureibacillus sp. | reverse complement strand
CTTTTATTTAATACTTTATTAAACAGTAATATATTTTAATATATATAATAGTAATAAACTACCATGGAGGTACAAGAATGCTTTATAATGTTATGCTTTTTCTACATATTTTTGGGACAATTTTAATGTTTATCGCAGTCGGATTAACAATTACAGCGATGATTGCGATGCTATACGCAAAGAAAACAGAAACTTTACGGATTTGGGCATCATTAGCTGTAAAAATGGATGGCTTATTACCATTTAGTGTAATCATTATTTTTTTACCAGCATTGTACTTAGTTATTACTACTTGGGGTTGGCAAGTAGCGTGGATTAATTTTTCTCTAGCTGCACTAATTGTCATGACATTTATGGGACCAGCTATTAACTTACGCCGTTTAAAAGCAATTTTAATGGCTGCCAATGAAGAGTCAGCAAGCACACCTTCCCCTAATTTAATCAAGAAGGTACAAGATCGTTTACTGTGGATTTCTGTTATTACGATGACAGCACTCGCTATTGGTATCGTATTTTTAATGACTGTTAAACTTGCACTTATAGGGTCTCTTGTGACTTTTGCTATTGCAATTGCAGTGGGATTTATTTCTTCAACATTGATATTAAAAAGAGCAGCTTCTGCAAATTAAATACGGAAAATTACCTGCCACCTAAATCAAATTATAAAAGCACCAGTCAAATAACGGACTGGTGCTTTACTATTATTCATAAACGCTACTTAATTATGATATGGTTCACCGTGAATAATTTAAATAAGTTTTTTCTAAAAATATCTCGTCATTAAATTCAACTATTAATTATTCATTAACCAAATAAAAGCTTCAGGGAAACGCTTACTCCATGATTCTATTCTATGTATACCATCAGGATCTATCACCACGTTTAAATGCTCTTCATTAAAACCAACATTAAGTAGTAGTTCCCCCATATCCGTTACATCTTGAGCAGCCATTGGAAACTCCATTTCCTTTTCTCCAGCATCCAGGTATATTTTTACATCATTTTTCATTTTATCTTGATTAATAAAATCTATATATGGTGCTTTATTAAAACTAAATATTGGTGAAAGCGCGGCCACTTTCCCAAATACTTCTTGATATTTCATCGCTGCATATAAAGAGATGTATCCCCCCATAGAAGCCCCTGCAATACTAGTATTCTCCCGATCTTTTAATGTTCGGAAATTCTCATCAATATATGGTTTTAATTCTTTAACAATGAAATCTACATATAAATCCCCTTCACCCCCATCATTGACTTGATTTTCCCAAGGAGCATATTCGTTAAATCTTGTTTCGGGGTCACTTTCAATTCCAACAATAATTGTCTCTTTTGCCTTCTTATCTTTGAAAATACTTTCTAGTGACTCATCAACCTGCCATTCGGTTTCTTTTGATTTAAATATACTTTGACCATCTTGCATATAAAGAACAGGGTAATTGTCATTAGACTTATCATAACTAGGAGGTAAATAAACCCAAATGTTTCGTTCTCTGTTTAACGAGTTCATTTTAAAATCAGGAATCACTTTGATATTACCAACAAGTGCTTTCTCATTCACATCGAGAAACTCGGATCCCTCTACAAATTGGGACTCTTCTTTTGAGACATTAGTTTCTCCACAACCAGTTAATACGATTGCCAATACCATTGGAACAACTAACTTTTTCATCCAATCTTCTCCTTTCAAAGTAAGATTATAGTTCTCTTTATCGGTAATTTTTTAATTATTTTTAGTCAATGATAACTTCTCATAGAAACTAGTTCACATATTGGGAGCTATTCGTAATAATATACAACTCTAAGACTGTCTCTACCTTTTTATGAACAGCGCTATTTGTTGACTTTTTTATGGTGTTCTCTACACTTCTTTCATCAAATACTGTTCTTTTCTACTCTTTTTATCCTCATACATACGCTTATCGCAAGTTTGATAGAGATGCTCATAATCTATACCATCTTCTTCAACAAAGGCAATGCCAACACTTGGCATAACTTCAATTTCAATGCCGTCTCGCTTATACTTGTTCTCCTGAAATACATAACGTACCTCATTGATTTGCTTTATAAACTTTTCCTTTGATTCAATATGCTCAAAAAACATAATAAATTCATCCCCACCTAAACGTGCGAGTATGTGTGGATTTGGTAGATTTTTACGCCAACAATTTGCTGTAAAAATTAGCACGTTATCTCCTGTTAGATGGCCGTATACATCATTGATTTCTTTAAAAAAGTTTAAATCGCATATCATTAATGCTGCATCATTTTTTTGGGGCTGTGCCAACTTTCGTTTTACTACTTCTTCAAAATAAGTTCGATTATATAGACCTGTTAGTACGTCGTGATGTGCTAAATACTCATACTGTTTAGATTTTTGGAGTAAACTTTCTTCATACTTTATAGATTCTGTAATGTCATGTAATATGAACATTTTACCAATTATCTTATTATTACTTCCATTTACAAATGAAAAATGAACATTATAATACTTTTCTCTCAGCTGCATTGATTGTGTTATGCTGTCCATTTCTAACTTATGTTCAATAAATTGTACTAGGGGTGGAAAATGAGATAGTACTTCTGCTGCTGAGTTACCAATTAACTTTTTATTAGGTAATTGTTCAAACAATGATTTGGCAGATGTATTATAGATTTTTAAATTATTATCTATATCAAAAATAATTACAGCATCATTTATGGATTCAAAAACTTTCTTCATAGCTAGAGGAGATAATTTCAGCAGATTAAATTTGTAAATTCCCCATAAGTAAAATAAAGAAGAAAATACAAGTCCAAAAGGAGATATATCGATTGGTACTTTTATAGCACCCACTGAATGGATGAACGGAAAACCAAATACAAATAAAGAGCCGATTATCATCAGGGCTACTTGTTTTTTTCTCTCTCTATTTGACTTATGATAAATGAGAGTTAATATAACTATACCAATTAAATGGTAACTATATACGTAGCCAATATGTAAGTAAAACAAAGGACCTCTATCTAAAATAATAAGTGGAAACCCTTGAGAATAGTCTAAAGCTATGCTTTTGTAAAATAAATGGTGCCATTCATTTGTAAAATGTGCACTTAACGTATAAATTGGACCGATTGATAATAAAGCTATTGTTCTTTTTGTCAAAAATCTTTGATTCCCTGTGAATTGTAATGTCATGATTACCCAAATAATCGGTGCAAAGGCAATTCCTATATACTGAATGTGTATCCAAAACATCATTTGGTCCACTGTCGTACTTAAAAGTTGAAAAGCATATCCAAATGTGTAAAGAAAGGCAGTTACTACACCTAAGCCATAACTAATCGAAATAGGAGTTTCTCTATTTTGCCAAGCAAAATTTAGCAACATCATGTAGCAAAAAATAAAAAGAATTAAAATGGATGAAAGTATAAAGTTATAGCTCATAATGTGAATTCCTCCGATAGTGTTTTCCCGTAAACACTAAATATATAGTTAATTATAAAATTATGTAAATTGAAAAATCCATTTTTAGTATGTCTATT
>DATMFE010000146.1:0-2559 GCA_035556295.1 Ureibacillus sp. | reverse complement strand
GTGTGTCTGTCTAGCTAATATTACCGGTAAAAGTTTGTCGTATAAACCTCCAATAATAAGTGTTGGTACTTTAATAAAAGGTAACATAAATAAATAATTTACACCTATTGTTGCTTTTGCTGTTTTAATATATGTTTCATCCTTTAATAATAAAGCATCTTTTACTTCTTGGATAAATTCTGGTTTTTGATCATATAAACAATTGGAAGCGGCCGCTGAGACTATATTTTCTCTAGGTGCCGATAAAAATTGGTCAATTTTCTTTTTAAGAATCCACTTTGCCCCAGTTTTCGGTAGATATGAAGTGGTATTTGATAAAATCATGGACCTTACTCTCTTTGGAAATAATTTGTAAATTTCCTGTACTATGATTCCACCTAAAGAAATACCACAGAAGTGTGCTGATTCTATTCCTAATTGATCTAGCAGGCTAATTATATTTTTAGCAAAATTCGGTATCGATATATTTTCTACGTCATTTGATTCACCATGCCCTAATAAGTCAGGAATAATTAACCGATATGATTCTGAAAGCTCATATTGATTTTTCCAACTTTCTTTTATACTGCCAAAGCCATGAATCAACACCAATGGTTCACCTTTACCCATATCTAGATAATGGAACACCAACAACAACTCCTTGAAAAAGATAGTGTTATTAGGAAGAGAGTTTTCATAGATCGTTTGTTTTTTAGAACTAACTTCTTAACCGTAGTTCTCTTTTTAGTATTTTTCCAGAGGGGTTTCTCGGAAGGGAAGGTGCCGCTTCGAGCACTTTAATATTCTGATATTTTGCTAGTTTTGAATTGCAAAAATCTAACAATTGCTTTTCGTCAATATCTGAATCAGACTTTAATACAACAACAGCTTTTACCGCTTCTCCCCACTTCTCATCAGCAATACCTATGACTGCAGCGTCCAGAATATCAGGATGTGTAAATAGAACATCTTCAATATCCTTCGGATATATGTTGACACCACCGCTTATAATCATATCTTTTTTGCGGTCAAGCAAGTAGTAGAATCCTTCATCATCTACTTTGCCCATATCCCCAGTCTTAAACCAACCACCTGGTAAAAATGATTTTTCCATTTCTTCCGGCAGCTTATAATACTCACTAAATAATCCAGCTCCCCGAACGACAAACTCGCCTTCTTCCCCAACACCTACATCTATTCCTTCATCATCAACAAGCCGAACTTGAAAAAAGGCACATTGTTGACCGACACTGCTTGTTTTACGAATGACATCATCTGGACGAAGGATAATAAACGCACTAGTTTCTGAACACCCGAAAAATTCTGATAAATTTGTCTTGAACTTCTCGATAATCCGCTTTTTAACAGACTCAGCTAGTGGTGCTGCAGCACAAAGTAACATCTTCAAAGACGATAGGTCAAAATCATCAAAATCTGGAACCTGCAACATCATTACATATTGTGTAGGTACAAAAAACGCAAACGTTATCTTTTCATTCTGAATTTTAGATAGCGTATCTCTTGGATCAAAATCTCTTGTAATGACAAGTTTGGTACCAGTCAAACCTATATAAAATGAAAATAAATGGCCAACACTATGATACATTGGAACAGATATCAATACAGTATCACCGAAATTTAATTTCCATTCAGTTGCTCCAATAAATGCCCGGTAAATCATCGTTTCATGTGTAAACAAAATTCCTTTTGGTAATGAAGTGGTACCCGATGAGTAGATCATGGCCGCAACGTCTTTACCAGTCACTTCAATGTTAGGTGGTTCCGTTGATCCATTGGAAATGAGTTTCTCATAATCTAAGTAAATGGAGGATAAAGCTGTTCCACCAATGATGATTGTCGAATTAGCAGTAATTGTATGAAGAACGTCTAAAACCGTTTCGTATGCAGCCAGCTTTTCCGTCTCTACAATGGCATGCGTCGCATCCGAGCTATTCACTAATGTACGTAGATCATTTCCTTCAATCATGTAATTGACGGGTACCGCAACTGCACCAGCGGTAGATAGCGCATATAAAGCTTCCAGCATTTCTATTCGGTTTTTCATGTACAATACAACGTGTGTTCCTTTTTTTACACCTGCTTCAATGAGTGAATTGGCCAGAGCATTTACTCTTTCATACAGTTCTAGATATGTCCTATTCGTATCACCATAAATTACAGCTACATCATTTGGTCTGTTTTTCGCATATATTTGTAAGCGCTCATGTAAATTTCCAAAGTTCATTTTCTCATCTCCCCCTTTTATTGATAAAGAAAAAACGTGAACATTCTTCATGAAATCTATTATTTTTCTATTAATTACACCTCCCTTAAAAAAATCGAATAATGCCTATAACTCATTACAATCGAAAATTCCCTTTATTCAACGAATGTTCGTATGCATGCTCCATGAATACTTTAACCGAATTAGTGAAGGCAGCGAATCTTTTATCCTGGGAGGCTCCTATTTTCCAGCGATAATGCATTTGCTGCAGTACAATGGCCGTTCTGAAATAAGAAAAGGTCAAATAGAAGTGGAGGTTGGAGACATCCCGCTTTGTTTTCGCTGCATAGCGTTCA
>DATMFE010000145.1:0-10845 GCA_035556295.1 Ureibacillus sp. | reverse complement strand
ATGGGTGCAGATTATGCAAAAACAGCGATGGCTATCGCTTGGGGAGATGCTTGGACAAATATGATTCAACCGTTCTGGGCACTTCCGGCACTTGCCATTGCAGGGCTAAGAGCAAAGGACATCATGGGGTTCTGTTTATTTGTTCTAATCTTTACTGGCGTAATAATCAGTATAGGCTTCTTATTCTTCTAACAAGCTTGCTTTTGAGAGTATATCGCATAACCTTCATGCGATATGCTCTCTTTATTTTTCACTTTTTCATCCATTATAAATTTGTAAGAATAATAATTAAGGGAAAATATGGTTAAACTAATATTTATTATTTGAGGCTACGAAAGGGAGATTATGTTGGCTATTATCGATCGAGTCAAATTTGATGGACTTAAATCTCGAGACTGGTTAGTTTATAAATATCCAAATGAAAAAATTGTAATGGGTTCACAGCTTATTGTAAACGAAGGACAAGTTGCTGTTTTTGTAAAAGGTGGACAAATTTATGATTTGTTTTATCCTGGCGCGTATAGACTTACGACAGATAATCTTCCTATTTTAAGTAATGTACTTAATTTATTTTATGGAAATAAAACTCCCTTTAGCGCTGAAATTTACTACATTAATTTAGCCACAAAATTAGATATGTATTGGGGGACACCCGACCCTATTCAGCTAATAGATCCGAAATATTTTGTAAAACTACGTATACGATCCTACGGTCAATTAGCCTTGCGATTAGATGATCCTTTACTGTTTTTCAAAGAAATCATCGTTTCACTCAATAAGGATGACCTAGTTGTTTATGATAAAGTACAAGACTATTTTAGAGGAATGCTTATTACTTATATTAAAACAGCCTTGGCTAATAAGATTATTAAAGAGAAAATTTCAGCACTCGATATAGCTGCTGAAATCCCAGGCATTACAAATGACTTAAAAGGAAAAATTGCAGAGGAATTTAAACTATACGGTTTTACACTCATAAACTTCCATATTCAATCGATAAATTTTCCAGATGAGGATTTTGACCAAATTAATATCATACTAAAGGATTTGGCAAAAATGGAGATGTTAGGCGAAGAGCGGTATGAAAAAATGCGAAATTTGGATATATCCGAAAAAGCTGCTTCTAATCGTAATGGAATGGGTACATTTGTTACTAGTAAGGAACTAAGCAAGAATTCGATTCAGCAAAACAAAGAATTGGTTAAACAAGCTTTTTCTCAAATATGCCCTTCTTGTAATGGAATGATTGCTTCCTCAAGTAAGTTCTGTAATTTATGTGGGATAAAAATAGAACCAAAGACGACTTGTCCTTCTTGTGAATATGAAAATGAAGGCGATTCTAATTTCTGTACTTCATGCGGAACCAAACTTGCAAGACTGTTTTGCCATTGTGGCAACGAACTACATGAAAACGATCGTTATTGTAATAATTGTGGTAATAAAGTAGAACCTATCGCGACTGAATAAGTTTGGAGGAATATAAGCATGGGAAATAACAAATGTCCACAATGTGGTGCTCCGAAGGATCCAAGTGCACACCAATGTAGATATTGTGGAGAAAAATTTATTGCTCAACAGGATGTTCATTTACCAAACAACCAAGCACCAAAATATGCACAACCAATCCAACCGACCTATCCAAATAGTCTATTTCAGCCTCAAATGCAACATGGACAAATGTATGGCGTTCAACCTTATTGGCCGATAAAAAGTAAAACTGTAGCAGGTCTATTAGGTATCTTCCTTGGTGGATTTGGCGTTCATAAATTTTATCTTGGTAAAATAGGATCTGGGATTCTTTACTTGTTATTTTGTTGGACTTATATTCCTTCATTTATAGGTTTCATCGAAGGTATTGTATATTTAGCTTCAAATGACCAAAACTTCCAACTAAAACACCAAGTTCGATTAAAGGAATACATTGATTACCCATATCCACAGCATCCTATGAATCATGAAAAAAGGAGCTAGGGCACTAGGCCATAGCTCCTTTTTCAATTTATTATTTTGTTTTTACAGCAATAACTTCTTTACCGCCCATATACGGTCTAAGCACTTCTGGAATTACTACTGTTCCATCTTCTTGTTGGAAGTTTTCTAAAATCGCAGCTACTGTACGTCCAATTGCAAGACCTGAACCGTTTAATGTGTGTACATATTCTGGTTTTGCACCTTGTTCACGACGGAAACGGATATTTGCTCGACGTGCTTGGAAATCTTCAAAATTTGAACAAGAAGAAATTTCGCGATACATATTTTGTGTTGGCATCCATACCTCTAGGTCATACTTTTTCGCTGCAGTAAAACCAAGATCTCCTGTACACATTAGTAATTTACGATAAGGTAAGCCTAATAATTGAAGAACTTTTTCGGCATGTCCAGTAAGTTTTTCTAATTCATCATAAGAATCCTCTGGTTTAACAAATCGAACCAACTCTACTTTATTAAATTGGTGCTGACGAATTAGTCCGCGTGTATCGCGCCCAGCTGAACCGGCTTCAGAACGGAAACATGCACTATAAGCTGCAAAACCTTTAGGTAATACTTCCGCATCAAGTATTTCATCACGGTAGAAGTTTGTTACAGGAACTTCAGCAGTTGGAATCATAAAGTAATCTGTATCAACTAATTTAAATACATCTTCTTCAAATTTTGGCAACTGTCCAGTACCTGTTAAGCTATCACGATTTACAATAACTGGTGGTAACATTTCTTCATAGCCATGTTCTTCAGCATGTAGATCCATCATAAAGCTCATTAAGGCACGCTCTAATCTAGCACCTAGACCACGGTAGAATACAAAACGGCTGCCTGTTACTTTACCAGCACGTTCAAAATCAACTATTTGTAAGTCAGTTGCAAGATCCCAATGTGGTTTTGCTTCAAAATTAAAGTTTGGAAGCTCGCCCCATTTCAACACTTCCACGTTATCATCTTCACTTGTACCAACAGGAACAGATTCATGCGGAATATTTGGTAAACGCATCATCATATATTCAAACTTTTCTTCTACTTCACGAAGATCAGCATCAAGTTGTTTGATTTCATCGCCAACTTCACGCATACGAGCAATGACTTCATCTGCATTTTCTTTATTTCTTTTCATTACTGAGATTTGTTCAGATACCTTATTGCGTTCTGCCTTTAATACTTCAGTTTTTGCGATTAACTCGCGGCGTTGTGTATCAAGTGCTTCAAATTCATCAATATTCCCTAAATCTTCATTACGCGTAAGAAGAATTTTCTTCACTTCTTCATAATTATCACGAACTCGTTTGATGTCTAACATACATTCTTTCCTCCAATAGTTAGTTTTACTTTACCTTGCTAATAAATGAAAACATAAAAAGCCCTCATCCCTGGGAAAGGGACGAGAGCTACCCGCGTTGCCACCCTAATTGATTAGACAATAATAGTGTCTAATCCACTTATATCATAACGGCTTTTCAACCGGCTCAAGCTTACTAATTATTCAGCAAGGCATCTCAAGGATGGATTCACAAGTGTTTCTATCAGCTTCCACCAACCGCTGACTCTCTAAAAAAAACGAACCTTGTTACTAATTCCTATCATCGAATTCAAATATCATTCATTGTAACCATACTTTACTATATGACTTTTTGTTTTGCAAGGATGTTTATATAAATTGCCACATTAACATTTTCTTAATATTTAGTATAATACTAATTGACCATATTATACGTTCGATTTAATAACATTTAAAAGGGTCAGTTAGGATGATTTGAATGGACATGCTAATATTTGAACTTGAAAAGAACTCTACAAAACCATTGTATGAGCAATTATATTTAGGAATAAAAAATGCTATTATCTCAAAAAGAATTGAGGTTGGCACAAAACTTCCCTCGAAGAGAAAGCTTGCTGATTTTTTATCTATAAGCCAAACGACTATTGAAATTGCTTACGCGCAATTATTAGCAGAAGGTTATATTGCATCAGTGCCTCGTGTTGGCTATTTTGTAGAAACGATTGATGATTTACCTTATGTCGAAAAGGAATCAAATTTGGACCAAATTCAACCGCTTACAAAACAAAAGTTTCGTATTAACTTTCATCCGGGGACAATTGACTTAGATGGATTTCCATTTTCTACATGGAGAAAATATGCAAAACTATTATTTGATGAACACTATAAAGAGCTTTTACTTACAGGACATCCTCAAGGAGAAATAGAACTTCGAACAGAAATCTCAAAATATCTTTTCCAATCTCGTGGTGTGATCACTAGTCCTGAGCAAATTGTTATCGGATCCGGTACAGAGCAACTTTTACCCTTGGTTATTCGATTATTTGATCAATCTAGTGAATATGCAATTGAAAACCCTGGTTATAAAACAGTAAATCGGATTTTAAAGCAACATCATAAAGCTGTGCATCCGATAATGGTTGATGATGAGGGGTTAAAAGTTAGTGTCTTAGAACAAACAAACGCAAATATTGTTTATGTAACACCTTCACATCAATTTCCTACCGGTGCTGTTCTATCTGCAACAAGAAGATCCCAATTATTAAATTGGGCTGCGCAACATCCGAATCGATATATTATTGAAGACGATTATGATTCTGAATTTAGATATTTAGGAAAACCAATTTCATCGCTTCAAGGATTAGATAAAAATGAAAAAGTTATTTATATGAGTACCTTTACAAAATCTTTAATGCCTTCACTTCGTGTTGCCTATTTTGTATTACCGAAGTCTTTATTATCGGTATATAATAAGACATTTACTTATTACGATTCAACAGTTCCAAGGTTCGATCAACATATACTAGCAAATTTTATGAAAGATGGACATTTTGCAAAGCATTTAAATCGAATGCGCAAAATCTATAAGAAAAAACACGACCATATGACTGAAATTTTAGAAAGAGATTATCCAAGTATCTCAATTTCTGGGGAACATACTGGTATGAATATATTAATTACTGTCCCACACCATCTATCCGAATCCGATTTGAAGCAACGTGCAGCAGATAAAGAAATTGGTGTCTATCCCATTTCAGATTATTTGATGAAACCTGTTAATAGTACCGAACCAAAGTTTCTATTAGGATTTGGTGGTCTAAGTATAGATGAGATTGAAAAATCTATTTCCGAATTAATGAATACATGGGGAATAAAAAAGGCCAATCCTTCTATTTAGGATTGGCTCTTTCTTACGATTCAATAAGTTGAATCTTGTAGTGAGTAAACCATACATGGATTTGTGCTAAGTAGGCTAATAGTTGAGGACCTGCCATCAATTGACCAAACCATGGAACTTTAAATGATGATCCTTTCGATTCAACCAATTCTCGTAATTGGTTTGCATCAAATAATTCGTGAAGTATAGAATGGTTATCTTTAAGCAACTCGATAAGCCATTTTTGTACACCATCTGTATAGGCAGGATGGTATGTTTTTGGATATGGATTTTTTTTACGATATAATACCTCGTCCGGTAAAATACCTTCCATAGCTTTTCTTAATATACCTTTTTCTTGATTGCCAGTTCTTTTCATTTCCCAAGGAATATTCCATGCATATTCAACAAGTCGATGATCAGCAAACGGCACACGTACCTCTAGACTAGCGCCCATACTCATTCGATCTTTTCTCTCTAGCAATGTACTCATAAACCAATTCTTATTTAAATAAAATAATTCTCTTCTTTTTGCTTCTTCATCACTTTCGCCAAGTAGTTTTGGTGTTTCATTAGCCGTCATTTCATACTTATTTAATACATATTCAGTAATGTTTAATTTATCCTGCCATTTATCTTTTAAAAACATATTCCGTTCATTTGAAGAACGAATCCATGGAAAGCCTTCTTTATGAGGTGTATTAAACCATGGATAACCACCAAAGATTTCATCTGCACATTCACCAGAAAGGGCAACTGTATAGTTATTTTTTATTTCTTTACAAAACCATAGGAGTGACGAATCAACATCTGCCATTCCAGGCAAATCTCGAACTAGGACAGCTTCTGTTAAATAATCTATTAGTGTTTGTTGTGATATGATCGATGAGTGATGAGTAGTATTGAAGGTGTCTGTCATTTTTTGAATCCAGTAGCCATCAGTTGAAGTTTGGAAGTCATTTGAAGTGAAAAATTGTTCATTATCTTCATAATCAATGGAGTACGTATGAAGCTTTTGACCTTCGGATTGATATTTCTTTGCAGCAATTGCAGTAATAATACTAGAGTCTAGACCGCCTGAAAGAAAAGTACATAAAGGTACATCTGATACTAACTGCCTTTCAACTGCATCTGTTACTAGCCATTGTACATGTTCAATAGTTTGTTCAATGGATTCTTTATGTTCTTCACTTTTCACATTCCAATATTGCCATACCTTTAGTCCATTTCGGTTAAATTGTAATGCATGACCTGGTTTTAACTCATTTATTCCTTTAAACACTCCATTACCAGGCGTTCTCGATGGTCCAAGTCCTAAAACTTCTGCAAGTCCTTCATAGGTAATTTCCGGCTTAATATGTGGATGTGCTAAGATAGCCTTTATTTCTGAACCAAATAGTAAACCACCATCTACTTCTGCATAAAAAAGTGGTTTAACTCCTAAGCGATCTCGAAATAACGTTAGTGTTTCGTTCTTTTCATCCCATATACCAAAGGCAAAGATTCCATTCAGATAGTCTACACATTGCTCTTTCCACTCTATAAAAGATGTTAATAACACTTCAGTATCTGAATGTGTAGAAAAAGTATAGCCTCTTGCGAATAGTTCCTTGCGAATATCTTCGGTATTATACAATTCTCCGTTATATGTAATTGTATAATTTGAGTCTTCCTTCAATTTGGTCATTGGTTGTTTTCCGCCTTCTAAATCAATAACAGCTAACCGTCTATGACCTAATAAAACATGATTACTGCTAAAAATCCTGCCATCATCTGGGCCTCTTTTTGATAACATTTCAGTCATTGCAGTAACAATTTGTTCTTTTCCTCGTAGTTGCTCTTTAAAATTGACCCAACCAGTAATCCCACACATGATTACATCACTCTCCTCACCTTTTAACTTATTCAAAAATAGTTATTTGGTGATTTCGTCTAATAGAAAAATCCTTTGTGGTATTTCTAGGATTTATGAATCATTTAAAGCAACTTATAAGGAATTAACCTCTTTTTCCATAAAAAAACACACAATTTCCTAAAAAATTGTGTGTTTTCTATTAATATGACTGTATTAATCGTTCTTATTTATTAAAATAGACCTGAAATAAATCCAGTAATCCCACTCCAAATACTTGCAAAGAAGCTACCAATTGCTTGGAACATTAATGAGAACCAACCAGATCTTTCTACTGTTTCAGTTGTTACTACATCTGTTGAAAACTCTTTTCCATCAATATAGCCATAGTCTGTACCCTCTGTACGTTCAACAACTACTTTACCAACAACAGTACCTTTATCTACTTTAGCCTCAAGCGTATCCTTATCAAGTATGAGTTTAGGTTTATAGAGATCTTTTTCACTTGATTTGACTACGATTGAAATTGGCTCTTTTACACCAATAGCAACTTTATCTTCTTTACCTTTTGTTACTGAGATATTCTTTTTGTCTTCGAAAACATAGTTTGCTGGTACAATTTCTTGTTTAGAGAATTGTCCAAATCCATAATCAAAAAGTTTTGCTGCCGCATCAAAACGAGCTTTTTTCACAGGATCAATACCATATTCATTAACCGCATTCATAACTACTGCAATTAAGCGAGTACCATTACGTTCTGCTGTACCTGTAAAGCATGAACCGGCAAAATTAGTTGTACCTGTTTTTAATCCATCTACACCTTGGTATTCAAATACTAAACCAGGTAACATCCAGTTCCAGTTTTCCATTTGAATAGCATCATCTGTACCCTCACGGAATGTTTTCTTTGGAATACTTGAAGTTTCTAGCACATCTGGGTGATCTTTTAATAAATGATAAGCTAATTTTGCAACATCTGTTGCTGACATAACATTTTCATCTTCTGGGCCTGTCCCAGCAGGTTGCATACCGTTAAGGTCTCCATTATTTAAACCTGTTGCGTTAACAAATTTATAATTTTCTAAACCAAGCTCTTCTGCTTTTTTATTCATTAAGTTTAAGAACTCTGTTTCTGTACCCGCAATTGTTTCTGCAATTGCAATTGTTGCAGCATTAGCAGAGTAAATTGCCATTGCTTCATACAATTCTCCAATTGTATATGTACCATCTTTTCTTAATGGTACATTACTTAATGCGCGATTTTGAGAAACTGTATATGTATAATCAGTTACTCGATATTCCTGATCCCAAGTAATCGTACCTTCATCAATTGCATCTAAAAGGATATACTCAGTCATCATTTTTGTCATACTTGCAATACCTAATGCGGCATCTGCATTTTGTTCATATAAAATTTTACCTGTATCCGCATCAATTAAAATTGCTGCATCAACATTTATACCTATATCTGTTTCTGCACTAGCACTTACTGTTGAAATAAAAAAGCTAAGTAACAGAATCGGAATAGTGATTATGCTAATCCAAGATGTTTTCCTTACTGTTTTCACGTAACAATACCTCCACCAATTTTTTATACATACTTATATCCGCAATTCTATCATAAATTTCACTAGATATGTTTTGAAAATAATAGAAAAAAGCACTCTTTTATTATCATATTATGACGATAAAAGAGTGCAAAAGTTCCAATTTTTTATTGCAGCGAATAGTTTGGTGCTTCTTTTGTAATTTGAACATCATGTGGGTGAGATTCACGAAGACCCGCACCAGTCATACGAACAAATTGAGAGTTCTCTCTTAAATATTGTAGGTTTGGAGAACCACAGTATCCCATGCCTGCACGAATACCACCGATTAATTGGTGAATTGTATCAGATAAAGGTCCTTTGTATGGTAAACGACCTTCAATACCTTCTGGTACAAGTTTTTTTGCATCTTCTTGGAAGTAACGGTCTTTTGAACCTTTTTCCATCGCACCAAGTGAACCCATACCGCGATATACTTTAAAGCGTCGCCCTTGGAATATTTCAGTTTCTCCTGGTGATTCAGACGTTCCAGCGAGTAGTGATCCTAGCATAACAACATGTCCACCAGCAGCTAATGCTTTTACAATATCCCCTGAATATTTAATTCCACCATCTGCAATAATTGTTTTACCTACTTCACGAGCTACTGTCGCACAATCATAAACTGCTGTTATTTGGGGTACACCAACACCTGCTACAACACGAGTTGTACAAATGGAACCAGGTCCAATACCAACTTTTACAACGTCTGCACCAGCTTCGTATAATGCTCTTGCACCTTCACCTGTTGCGACGTTACCAGCAATAATCTCCAATTCTGGATAAGCATCACGAATTTTACGAACTGTATCAAGTACACCTTGAGAATGTCCATGTGCAGTATCAATTACAATAATATCTGCTTGAGCTTCTACTAATTTAGCGACACGAGGCATTGTATCTTTTGAAACACCAACTGCTGCACCAACTAGTAAACGTCCATGATGGTCTTTGGCAGCATTTGGGAATTCAATCACTTTTTCAATATCCTTAATTGTAATTAATCCCGTTAACTTACCATCTTCGTCAACGATTGGTAACTTTTCAATTTTATATTTTTGAAGGATTTTTTCAGCTTCTTCTAATGTTGTACCGACAGGAGCTGTAATTAAATTTTCCTTTGTCATTACATCATTAATTTTTAATGAATAGTCAGAAATAAAACGCATATCTCTGTTTGTAATTATTCCTACAAGTTTTTGATCTTCAGGGTTATTAACAATTGGAACACCTGAAATACGGTATTTTCCCATTAAGTGTTCAGCATCATATACTTGATGAGAAGGAGTTAAAAAGAATGGGTTAGTAATTACACCATTTTCAGAACGTTTAACTTTTTCAACTTCTTCAGCTTGTTCTTCAATTGACATATTCTTGTGAATAATCCCAATTCCACCTTGACGTGCAATTGCAATTGCCATTTTTGATTCTGTAACAGTATCCATACCAGCACTAACGATTGGAATATTTAATTTAATTTTTGGCGTTAATTGAACAGACAAATCGATTTCTTTTGGTAATACTTCTGAGTGTGCAGGTACTAATAATACATCATCAAATGTTAAACCTTCTTTGGCAAATTTCGTTTCCCACATTTCTTAATGCCTCCCTAGTTTTAAATAAATATTAATAGTAAGGTTAACAACATGTAAAATAAGTGTCAAGATTATTAAAAAAGTAAAATAATTCGGAATATTGTAAATATCATCTGTATCTAAATCTTTCATTTGTATATCTGATACTTTGAGTTAATTTTGATTTCATGATCGATTTATCTAAAACTTTTCCTATACAAAATATCACCTTGTTTAGTTTGCATATTATAAAGTAATATATTCTATTGTTAATCAAAAGAATCTTATGTTACCTTTTAGAGATAGAAATGTAACTAGTTTTATTAGTTACATCCTAATCTTTAAGTGAGCAATACTCTGATTAACTATATTGAAAAGAGTTGAAACTCCTTCATTGTTTTGCAGTACATTCCGTTCCTCACTCCTTGGTTCCTTGAACTCCTTGGTCCTCCCACTTCTCGAATCTTTACTTATAATCTATTTGTTATGTATTTAATAAATTCTTTCTAAAACGCGCCAAACCTTCGGTTTTCATGGTAGTTGGGGCTTTTTAAACATAAAAAACACCACTAACATTAGCGGTGTCATTTTGCGAAGCGACGTCCTACTCTCACAGGGGGAAGCCCCCAACTACCATCGGCGCTAAAGAGCTTAACTTCCGTGTTCGGTATGGGAACGGGTGTGACCTC
>DATMFE010000144.1:0-34222 GCA_035556295.1 Ureibacillus sp. | reverse complement strand
CCCAGTAGTACGAACGAGCAATGCTCTCCTACCTTAGTGTGGTGGAACATAAGGACGGTTGACTTCGCCCCTACCGCAAGAGTTATACTCCTGTGGCAACTACACCAATATGTTCAGTTCCTTTACGATGTAGATTCATAGCACCAATACGGTCATCATTTGATTGGTATTGGCAATTTTTGCACTTAAAAGTGTGTAGCTTTTTATTACGACTTGCTTTTTCAATATGTCCACATTTGGGGCAAGTTTGAGAAGTATATTTTGGGTCTACCACAATCACCTTCTGTCCGTTCAATTCAGCTTTATACTCAAGCATTTGACGGAATTGGTAAAAAGCCCAAGACACCGAAACATAGCGGTTTTTTACTCGTACTTTTTCAGTGGCAGTGCGAACACCTGTCAAATCTTCTAAAACAAACATAGTACCTCTAGGGTATTTATCAACGAGTGCCTTTGTAATTTGATGGTTTACATCAGTTACATAACAGTTTTCTCTTGAACCAATTTGTTTTAGTTTCTTACGAGCAGATGGTGTTTGTCGCATTTGGAGTTGTTTGCGAGTAGCTTTAAACTTACCACGCTTATGCTTGACAATGTTGCCATTATAGAAAGTGGTTTTACCTTGACTATCATAAGTAGTAGCAAGAAAGTTAATTCCTAAATCAATACCGACAATACTATTTACATCTGCTAGGCCTAATACTTGGTACTCTTTTGTCATCGGGATATGCAAGAACCACTTCTTGTACTTATGCACTAATTTAGCAGTGCCAAATTTCCAAGTACCATTGAAGTATTTCTTCATAGCCTTACGCTCATAATTTAGCTTTAGACGACCATCCAGTGTATTTACGCTAAATTGATTTTTAGTTAGTGAGTAATCACGATTCCATACAAGGTCATATTTAGGAAGTTTAAATTCAATCAAAGACCATTCATGTCCATTCGATTTAGCTGACTTGTAACGAGCGATTACGGTTTTCATCACAGATTTAGCCATTTGACTTTTTAGTCCAAATTGATCTCGCAAATCAGAATAATACAAGTTATTAAGACTTGTTTGGTTTAGGTTTTTTGTTTCAAATATGTGTTTCGATAACCAATTACAAGCTTTACGATAAACACTAGTCGTTATTCTTAAACTTTGAGCTTGATTATCGGAAACATAGATTTGTATTTTTGCGGTAATGGTAGACATTATTCTCACACCACCTTTCACTAACTAAATTATACCAAATTTTAGTGAAAATAAATAACTTAAATAGAGGAAGGAGGAGGCAAGGCGGAAGTTTCAGATACTTGATATGGCACAAAATTTTACGATTTTCACCGTACCATACCGTATCTGATGGCAATTCCTCCCCCACTTATCGTTGGGCTAACGCCCTTCACGCGATTGAAGTAGCGGTATCCTTACCAATTTTAGATGAACAATTACACGGGCCAATTGATGAACAAATTTAATATAAAACTTCATGCGGCTAGTATGAATTTCGATATAAAAATGGAGAAAGCAAATTCGAATGAGAATTTGCTTTTTTTATTTAGGAGCTTACAGCGTGAAAACTCATTCAATATACGGCTTTTTTCTAAACTATACATTTTGCACAACAAAATGATTCCACTCTGCTTCACATACTAAATTAGGAATACGGTTTATAATATGTTGGTTATAAAAAAGAATGAATTAAAAATAGAATTGCAAAAGCAACACCAGACCGCAAATGCCATTTCCGGTCCATCCTCTGATATCGAAATAGTCCTGAGATAGGAACTGGAAGCAAGACCAGCAAGGAAAGCAATCCACTTATATTATCAAAATCAAATTTGAAGCCATACATGAAGACAGCTACCGCATGTAGGATAATAAAAGCGATGGCAATAATCGCTGCCGGAGTATGCCATCTTCGGGCAAAGCGCAGCAAAGTAGACAACCATTTTTTCACCTTGCCTTGACCTTTCAGCATACGAAGCCTAATAACACGAAGAAGCACATAATAAGCAAGTACAAAAAATAAGACAATTCTTGCAATGGAGCCAAAACTTTCAAATGTATGTTCGAACTGCTCGCTGTGCAGAGTGGTCAATGAAAGCTGTAATAGCCCCTTAAGTTCCCAAAGCATTATCAAAGCAGCGATAATAATCGCCACGATTAACCATATTCGTTCCTTTTTAGGAATCCATCCTTGTTTTTGGACCTTGTTTTCCCGTGCATTCATTGGTTTGTCCTCCTATAAACAAGAGTAGTTTATATACTTTCTGTATTTTTAAATTTAAAAATAACTTTTAGATTCTTAACTTGGTCATTGTCATCGAACCCTCATCTTCTATTTAAGTAACCGATTAAAGAAAATACTTCACATCGTTTAAATTAATTCTATAAGAACCCTACATTCGGTTTCATTACTACGTTGTTCAATTGAACTAAATATGCGATATAGATGCCTCCATTTGTCCGATACAGTGTTTACAGCGTGAAAACGGGCTAAATCAAAAGCTTTTAGTGAAAAACTCACTTTTTAACGCGAAATACGCTCGTTTTCAGCTTAAAAGGCTCTTTGAATCGCTGTTTTTCATCTGGTACTTTTTACTTAACGACGGGCCAGATTAACCCGCTCGACAGGTCAAGATGCCCCTTCCACCCATACAACTTGCCCTGCTGGAGAAGCTACATTTGCCCAAGCAATACCAGAAAGTACTTCAAATAATCCTACAAAAAATACTTCAAAAACAGAAATCCATCATCATCTATCCACCGAAGAACCTACTACCTTAATAAAGACTACTGACACATCTAAAACAGATGAGATTGACTCTATCATTCGTGACATATTTCCTTATGAATTAAAACAAGATCGAAAAGAAAGTATTCATACCGTTTATCACTCCTATTGTGAAGAACTCTCTTTACCTGCCTATAAACGCGTTTTAAAAAACATAAGTGAACATGCCGCTCGAATTACACGATTTGAAAAGTACTTAGAACAAGCGGTGAAAAACGAATTATCTCCTGCACCAACGACTACGAAAGAATCTCCTTTACCTAAAAAGACAGCAAGTAAAGAAATCGTACCGCATTGGCTGAAGGAAGACTATGTTGATCCCTACCAAAACCTCTCCCCTGTTCCTGAGAAAGATCGCAATCCTAGATACTTTGAATTGATGAAGCTGATTAATTCATCGAGCGGGAAGGAATCTAACTGTTCTTAGGGATGAAACAAGGATCATTAACGTAATTCATCCCTAAACAAATCAATATACAAATTCCCTTTAGTCCCTACAACCGCATACGAAATGTCAGCAACAGTGAGATTTCTTTTTTTAAGCTCCGCCATTAACCATTCTTCGTCGTAGGTGTTTTTTGATAAGTTCTCATATAAGATTTTCCCATTATAGACGAGCTCTACCGGTATGGTTTCTGCTGAGGGAGATAAATTTAAATCCTGCTTCGTTGTATGTTGGTACTGAGGTTTTTTTAATACAGAGAGTGCGCCACTTGTCTCTAAAATGGCGCACTCTACCTCTTCTATGTTGAAGATATCTTTAGCCCGCAAAGCCTGTTTCAGAGAATCAATTGAATACCCCATTCGTTTCATTGATTGTTCGAGAATTTGTCCTTTTTCAATTAAAGTAGTAGGTTTCCCTGCAATCCATTTCCGGAATCGCGCATTTCGAACTGCAATAAAATTTAGTATAAATACGATGATCCCCATAATCATGAATGCGACGATAAAATACGGGAATTCAATTCTAATATTGAATGCTAGATTTCCTGCAATGGTCCCCATCGTGATGGAAGCGATATAAAGGTGATAAGACCTCTGGGTAATCGTCTGTTTACCAAGCAAATGAACAAATATCCATAACAAAATAAAGGCGGTAAAGGTTCGAAAGATGATTTCAACAGATAGCTGCATCGCGATTTCCCCCTTACAACAATCCAGACAGTTCGTTTGTGATAGTATGTTCTTGTGGAGAGCTCTTTATTCCGCCAGAAAAATAGCGAATAGTGCCAGGCACTGTTCGCTATTCCTTGTAAATTTTTTTATAAAAAAATCTTGAAATAAATGTCATTATTAAGTATCGAGAGCAAGTAACTAAAAATTGTTTGATATTCACTTTTAAGATACCCATTTTCACCAAAGTTATATCAATAATAATATGGCTTAATGGTAGGAGCATTCTATAAAACACCCCAGCCTTTGAAGACGTAATGAGAGCGATAAAAGAGAGTACCAAACTGTATAAAGGTACTATTTTAAAATGTTCAGTCCACGTATGGAAATATCCACGCCCAAATCGAATATAACGGTTCACTGCAAAAATATACGCTAAAGTACTCCAAACTACTTGAATAGCCAAGTAATGAGCAATAACCATTGCCCATCGTTTTTGGGTTGAAAGCGCCTTATAAAACGCATCACTAATATTAAAATATACATTTAATAAGACTAACGTGTATATAGGCCTCCACCAATATACTTTATAAATATTTAGTTGTAAAAATAAGTTCTCAATACAATAATAAAAAAGGCTGAAACCAACTTTCCAACTCCATTTTTTGTTAAGTAAAGTTAGAAAAGTAGCTGTAATTGGTACATAAATCGCTTGAGAGAAGATTGCTCCTAAGATTGAATCAAAAGTACGCTTTTTCATAATTGATGGTTTGTATCTATAACCATGAAATAAGTTGAGGACCAGATACTCAAATAAATAAGCAAAACCCATATTTGTTAATAGTAAAATCCACGTATCCTTTTGTTTTTTACGTTTTAACACTAGCAAAAACATACCTAAGTGAATAACTACTAACAACAAAAAAGGAATTGAGTTCTTATTGAAAAGTTGTTTCTTTTTTCTCATTCTTTACACCGTTCTACTTTTCGACATTTATTTTTATTATTGTTCATTTGAAGGAAAATATTTATGAATTAGATCTGATAAGTTTTAAATATCTAATCATCTGTAATGACAATAGACTAGATATCGATTGCCTGAAATCGAACTTTCGTTATGGTGTATGACGGCATGTTGAATTTTATAAGCCATATCATTTCGTGGCAGCATCGAAAATTTCGCTAAATGTTTAAAAGAGGGTCTTACGACCGAATTTGTCAGGTAGGCTGATTGAGTACTCCCTGGCATTCTCGCTTTATTTAGTGCTTGAATCATTTGTTCGGCAGTCCCTATTCCTACTCCATGTGCAAAATATGCACCATCTTCGAGAACAACCGCATTTTCTCCTCTCCACCAAGGGGTTTCTGGATGAAATTCCGGATTATTAAAATAAACAACATCTCCGGGTAAGAAATAATCCGTATTAATCGGTTGTATTCCTAGTTCAGGATCAGCATTCCAGCTGTATAAATAGAGGTCTTGGAATATCTGATTAAATAAAGATTCACCCATAGTGCTTAAAACGGCATGATAATAGATAATTACCTTTGCCGTGGCACATTCAAACGCATACAGCGAACTGTTGTTGTAAATGTCTTGAATCGCATCAGATGGCATTACACCATGCTTCAGCTGGAATCCGCCGGCATTTGTCAAATACCAGTATTCGGGATTACAACGAGAATGGGAAAAGGGTTGGAACTGAGCATACCCTTGATTCATGGCTCTTGCACTTACTATGATGTTTTTGCGTAATTTCAGTTCAAACGATAATTCATCGAGAGACTGATACGAATAAACGACCGGATGTTCATGCATTTGTTGAACAATTATCCTTTCTATACCGCCAGACGGCCACATGCTACTTTGTTGAAAATTCATCCCTGATATGTGTATCACACTATCCCTCATTCCAATCTTAAGTATCATTCTTATGATTTAGTGTATTGAGGATTCGTTTTAATGTGTATCGCCTAGGGTGAGAATCCTAATCTAAATTTCCGATAACCCCTATATAATTTCAAAAGTCTCTGTGGTTGGCCTGTAAAGTATGGTTGCTCACTACAGACTTTCCTCTAAGTTACTAACAAATTAAATGGTATGATAGTAATGTCATTAACACTATAGGAGGACTCCATGAAAAAAACTGTCAAAGTAGTAGCTGCTATTATTGAAAATAAGGAAAATGAAATTCTTTGTGCGTTAAGGTCACCTGATATGAGCCTTCCTAACATGTGGGAGTTTCCAGGGGGGAAAGTCGAGCAAGGAGAAGACCTTCACTCTGCTATCGAAAGAGAAATAGCCGAAGAACTAGAGTGCAAAATTAAAGCGAATGATGTATTTAATGAAAACACGCATGAATATGATACGTTTATCATTACATTAATTACTATCAAATGTACTATTGTAGAAGGCACACCTATTCCAAAAGAGCATTCCAAACTGATTTGGCTTAAACGTGAAAACTTAAGCTCGCTTAAATGGGCTCCGGCGGATGTTCCGGCTGTTGAGGAATTAATTCTTGAAAAATAGCGAACAGTACCCAGCACTGTTCGCTTATTGTCCTATATTCGCAAATTTAGCAATATCCTCTCTCTTCCCAATCATCACTAATAAATCTTCCTTGTGAATAATACGATCGGGAGAAGGAGAAATAATAATATCTCCTTCTCTAACGATAGCAATAACACTGACATTATATTGGGCACGAATGTCAAGGTCACGCAAACTTTTTTCAGCCATTTTGGAAGGGATCATAATCTCCTCTATACTGTGTTCTTTTGATAACTCAATATAGTTCAACATATTGGGTGACAGGAGCTGATTGGCCACACGTTCTCCCATGTCTCTCTCAGGGTAGATAATCCAATCAGCCCCTACCTTCTCTAAAACCTGCCCGTGTCGCTTTCCAAGAGCCTTTGCAATGACTTTTTTAACCCCTAGCTCTTTAAGCAGAGAAACCGTTAAAATGCTGGATTGCATATCATTTCCAATGGCTACGATGACACAATCAAAATTGCTTATCCCAATCGCTCTAAGTGCCTTCGTTTCTGTCGTATCAGCTACTACTGCATGAGTGACAAATAATTCAGCATCTTCGACTTTTTCCTCATTTGCATCAATTCCTAGCACCTCTTGTCCAGCCTCATACAATCTTCGAGCTATACTTGTTCCAAATCTCCCTAAACCAATCACAGCATATTGTTTTACAGCCATTTTCATCTACACTCCCTCAATTTAATTAACCAATCATGATATTTCCTTTTATATGACGGAAGTTGTCTGGTTTACGTCTCTTTGTAATGGAAAAAGCGATTGTTAAAGGACCTAATCTTCCCACAAACATCGTCAAAATGATAAATATACGACCGATAGGAGATAACTCCGGAGTCAACCCCATGGAAAGTCCTACTGTACCAAACGCAGAAGTGGCTTCAAATAAATACATAATAAAATCGTGACTGTGTTCTTCTATAATACTAAGTATCATAGTCACAGCTACAACAACACTCAACCCACAAAAAGCAACTGTCAGTGCTTTTAATATCGTTTCAGTCACAATTCTGCGCCTAAATAAGACAACATCTTCTTTCCCTTTAATTTGAGACCAAACGGTAGCTGCTAAAACAGCAAAGGTCGTTATTTTAATTCCTCCAGCCGTCGATCCTGAACCTGCTCCGATAAACATGAGACAAATAATTAAGAACAAAGTAGAATGTGTTAAATCTCCAATTGGTAATGTATTAGCACCTGCCGTCCTTGGAGTCACTGCTTGAAACAATGAGCCTAATACCTTTCCAGTTTCGGATAAAGGCCCTAATGTCTTAGCATTTCCATATTCAAACATGAAGATTAAAAGGGTTGCCCCTACTGTTAGAATAACGGTTGCTAGTAATACTACCTTCGTATGCACAGATAAGCGGCGAGTATTACGGTATTCATAAAGTTCGTTCATCACAATAAATCCTAATCCACCAAGTGTGATGAGCGTACATACGGTTAAGGTGACAACGGGATCATCTACATAAGGAGTTAGACTCCGAAATTCTCCCATTAAATCAAAGCCAGCATTATTGAAATTAGATATAGCATGAAAAAATCCGAAATAGATGGCTTTACCTATTGGCATATCGTAAGAAAAACGAATCGATAAAACGATACCGCCGACAATTTCAATCACTGCAGTAAATATCAAAATTCTTTTTACTAACCTTACAATTCCCGCAAAGGATACATTATTGAAGGCCTCCTTTAGCAGCAGCCTGTCTTTTAAAGAAATTTTTTTACCTAACAGCAAAAATAAAAAAGTTGCAAATGTCATAAACCCTAATCCACCGACTTGAATGAGCGATAAAATGACTAATTCACCGAATAAAGAAAAGGTGTCCCCAGTATCTACGACGACAAGCCCTGTTACACATGTAGCAGATGTAGCGGTAAATAAAGCATTTAAAAATGAGAGACCTTTTCCATCCTCAGTGGCGATGGGAAGAGTCAATAAAAAAGCTCCGATTAGAATAACAGTTGCAAAACCTAATACAAGGGCTTTTGGAGGATTAACCTCTTTTATTTTTTTCATCGTGATCTCCTAACTGACCTCTTGAAAAATTTAGTATCCAGTTTACTTTTTCCATTACTGTATCTAAATATTTGTCCCAAAGTTATCAAGATAAAGATGGGCTGAACATAGAAAAAAGACCGATGTATACTTTCTTCGAGGCGAACAATACGATTCACTTATTGAACAAGCTTTTAGTACTCTTTACTCTATTTAACGCTTAGTAAGGCTATACAGCTTTCTTTGCTATAAGTTTTCAAAGCAGCCTTTAATATAGGCATAATAAAAAGACCTACAAATATATTAGGCTGCCATTTTGTTTTAAACACAACAAAAAAGCACCCTGAATTAAGGCGGTCTTATACCCCCTTTCGCTTTAGCCGACGAAGTTAGCTGACGGGTAGGATGGCGAAAGAGTTTCTCATCCCTTCTGCAATGGCAGAATTAACCCCAAAATAATGGGTCCTCCGTTCTCAGATGATTCTGAGATTAGGCCGATATGAAATTTTTGATTTAATGCGATTATTCTACGCCTGTCATGCACGTATTGTAAATCCCTTAAATATGAAAAAAACGTCCAAAATTAGCCATATCCATTCAGTATTAGCTAAAAATAACACTAAAACAATGTTTTTCGTAATATTTCTAGGTATGTAACGGTTTTACAAAAAGGTTATATTTCAAAAGATGTTGTTAATAGCAGTATGTTTCTTGTATGGAAAATAAGGCGTTATATACAAGTATGTATATAACGCCTTATTTAGAGTATACACTTATTACACTTAAGCATCCTGTAGCTTAATAAGAACTCTCATTGTTTGTTTACAAACACTCATGAATTAGAAAGTGCTATTAGGAAATATTAAAAACTGTATTATTAACAGTAACGCTTACATTTAAACTTATTGGATAAAAGTGGAGGTAATAGTATGGCCATAAGAAAAAAAGACAAGTTTGCAGTTCATTTAAGTAATATTGCTATTAATTTAACGGAAAGTGCTAATTATTTCGCTGACTATAAATTAAAAAATGTTGATGACCTTAAAATATTTTCCGAAAAAATGAAGGAATACGAATCCAAGGGAGACTCTTTGGTTCATGAAGTTATCAAAGATTTACATAATGCTTTTATCACTTATATTGAACGTGAGGATATTTTAACTCTTACGATGAGCATGGATGATGTTCTAGATGGCTTAGAACATACGGCTGCTTTATTTGAAATGTATTCTATTGTAAATGCTGATGATTACATGCTTAAGTTTGTTGATGCCATCAGAAGTTGTACTACCGAAATCAACACAGCGGTTGAGTTGCTGGCAACAAAGAAATTACTAAATATGAGGGATCATGCTATCAAAATTAAAGATTTGGAATCAAAATGTGATGGAATTTTGCGTGAATCCATTAAACATTTGTTTGCTAATGAAAAAGACCCCATTCGTATTATTCAATATAAAGAAATCTATGAGGAGCTAGAAAACATTGCAGATTTCTGTCAAACTGTAGCCAATACATTAGAAAGCATTATCATGAAGAATGCTTAATCCAATTAAAGTATTACTGTTGAATATATTTCAGACATAAATTTTTGGAGGTTCTAATGACAACTATCATTATAATCCTAATTCTTGCTTTAATCTTCGAATTCATAAATGGTTTTCATGACACAGCTAACGCTATAGCGATGTCGGTTTCTACAAAAGCATTATCACCACGATTTGCAGTTATTTATGCAGGTGTATTAAATTTTATAGGTGCTTTAGTTTCACAAGCAGTTGCAAAATCAATTGGCGGAAAAATTGCTGATCCATTTGAAATTGAGAATGGATTGTTAATCGTCATTGCCGCTCTTATTGCAGCTATATTTTGGAACCTTCTTACTTGGTACTATGGGATTCCTTCTTCTTCATCACACACATTAATCGGATCTGTTGCTGGAGCTGTTATTTTTGGATCAGGCTTAAATTCTATAAACTGGGAAGGATTCACCGATATTATTAAAGCCCTGATTATTTCTCCTTTTTTAGCTTTTGCAGTAGGGTTTATCCTAATGAAAATATTGGCAAACGTTTTCAAAAATGCAAATCCTCACCGTGCGACTCGTGGTTTTCGAGGGTTCCAAATCATAGCTTCTGGTTTAGCAGCATTTTCTCATGGGGGAAATGATGGACAAAAAACAATGGGTATCATTGTTTTTGCATTAGTTGCTGGTGGTTACCAATCTACATTAGATGTACCATTTTGGGTGCAAGTTACTTGTGCAGCGACAATTGGTCTAGGAACCATGATTGGTGGAATGCGGATTATTAAAACTGTTGCAAGAAGAATATTTAAAGTTCAACCAATCAATGGATTTGCAGCAGATTTAACATCATTTCTAGTATTACAAAGTGCAACAACGTTAGGACTACCAGTATCAACAACACATGTATCTTCATCTGCCATATTAGGTGTTGGTGCTTCGAAGCGAATTCGAGGGGTAAATTGGGGAGTCGCCATAAGAATTGTTACGACTTGGGTTATCACACTGCCAATATCTGCATTAATAGCTGGTTTAGTAATTATTATAATAAAAATGTTCATCTAAAGAGCCATTTTTTGAACTCCCCCACTTAACTAACGCTTAAAGTGGGGAATTCCTACATCGTTGGGACGTACAATGAAAGTCGGCCTCTATCACTTACTTCCTATACTATTTCGCTTTATATTTGAGCCACTTTTCTTCACTCTTTTTAATAACTTTCCACTTCATACTTCAATTATCAGGATGTTAGTACACTCCTGTATAGAAATAAACAATTATATACTATTAGTTTGTATTAATATGTGTTCCTTCCATACTCAAACCAATTTATCTACTATAAATTATATCAATATTAGTAATCAGAGTAACAGATAATAACGAAGAGTCCTCCTACAAAAAGACTCTTGCATTAAATTCAAAAAAGGCTTACTTGACTGACGAAACACCTTACATCAAAAAGCCCTCGCAAAATTACGAGGACTGTGTAACCTATTAAAACAAACTCAACTGTTTCGGATTGTGTTTTACCGCTTCAGTATCTTCTTTTTCTATCTCAAAAATTCGTTTGCCCATTCTTTCTACTAAGCCAACGACCAATGCATTGCCCATACAGAAATATCTCATTCGATCGGACATACCATCTGTCCAATTATCTGGGAAGCCATTAAGTCTCTCACATTCCATAGGAGTGAGGACTCGCAGCCTATTTGTTTGTGGATCTTCAACGACGTGACTGCTTCGATTCACGGTTCCTTCACTTGTCAACATTGTTCTTCCTGGTTTATCTAACGGTTCAGGAAAAGCCATTCCACCTTCTGAGAAAGTATATTTATGTCCAGTAGCTGAAGTACGTTCAATTTTCTTAGGACCCTTTAAATATTTAAACTTCTCAATTGCACTTTCATTTAAATAATATTTCTCTTCAACATTTTGTTGAAGAATATCACGTAATGGAATGAACGGTTCTATAGCAGGAACTAATTCCTCTGTATAAACTAGACCTTGACGCATAATGCCACCATTTAAATATTTAGCCGAAAATTCTTCAGATATCTTAACTATATCAAGTGGTAGATGAAACGAATGAGGCAAATGTTTCTCAGAGGATTCTTCTTCAACTGGGAAGGTTTTAGCAAAGAACCCTTCTTCATGTAACATGTTACGGTCTTCTATTTCAGTCATTCTTTCCATATATGGTGTATCATTACGAATAGCAAAGATGAAAACTCGACGACGGCGTTGAGCTTGTCCATACTCTGCTGCGTTAATAACTCGCCATTCTACGGTATAATTTAAATCACGAAAACTTGCTAACATAATAGAAAAGTCTTTTCCTCTTTGCTTCGAAGGAGACTTTAACAGCCGATCAACATTTTCAAGTAATACATATTTGGGTCTTATTTCCGTTAACATTCGAATAATATCCCAAAATAAGACTCCCTTTTTCCCTTGGATACCCATTTCATTAGATAAACTGCGTGCGACTGAGTAATCTTGACAAGGAAACCCTCCGACCAGTAAGTCAATATTCATATCTCGTAAGCTTTTCTCGTCCACTGTTGAAATATCTTCGTTAGAATGGATGCCTCTATTGTTAAATTGGCGAGCATAGCAATCAAATGCGTCTTGTGCCTTCTTTGATGGTTCCCATTGGTTTCCCCAAACTACATCAAACTCATTAGTTGCCTCCAGACCAAGTCGAAACCCTCCTACACCAGCGAATAATTCTATTACTCTTAACATGCTTAAACATCCTTTCAGTACAAGAAATTTATAACTATTAATTCTGTACTAAAGTTCTTAGATAAGGACAATCTAGATTAGTTTATAATATCACAAAGAAGGAAATGTTTCATTTATCCGAGTATGATGGAAATAACTTTTCCACAGCTTAATTACACCAAATACAGAACATACATTCTAACCATTTTCTATTTATTGAAAATTTCCTCCCTATCATCTATCGTTTAATTAATAACCAATTCCTTTATTAGGATAAAAGGAGCATGTACCATGGAATATCAAACAAAGGATGAGTTACTCTCTAAAGCAAAAGAAGCAGAAGGAAAATCATTTAAAGATTTAGACAAATACAATCGACTTGGAAACATTAATGCTAAAGGAGCATTAGGTCAAGTAATTGAAGAAAGCTTTTTCGAGTACACGGTGAACTCCGAGGCTCGACCTGACTTTGAAAACCTAGGTGTAGAATTAAAGGTAACTCCTTTTAAAAGAAATAAAAATCAATCGTTATCCGCAAAAGAACGGCTTGTGTTAAACATTATTAATTACATAGAGGAAGTAAACACTACTTTCGATATATCCAGCTTTTGGAAGAAGAATAGAAATTTGTTGTTAATGTTTTATGAATGGCTGCCTAATGTAGATCGGCAAGATTTCTATATACACAAAAGTATTCTGTTCCAATACCCTGAAGAAGATCTAGAAGTAATTAAACAAGATTGGAAAACCATCGTTGAGAAAATTCGAAACGGAAAAGCTCATGAACTATCAGAAGGTGATACCAATTATCTTGGGGCTTGCACAAAAGGATCAAATAAAAGCTCGCTACGTTCACAACCTTTTTCTGAAATCAAAGCCATGCAAAGAGCATACTCCTTAAAACAATCTTATATGACCAGTTTAGTCCGTAAATATGTGAATCAAGAAGAAATGATTAGTTTTGCCAAAACTGAAGAATTAAAAGCCAAAACGCTTGAGGAAATATTAACAGAACGCTTTGCTCCATACATCGGATTAACAGATTCAGAAATTGCGAACCGCATTGGGATAGAATACAAAAATAAATCAAAAGCTTTTGTTGCCAATCTTATTAGTGCTTTATTAGGAATAAAAGGAACTAAACTAGACAAAATAGCTGAATTTGCTAAAGCAAACATTCAGTTTAAAACCGTACGACTTGAACCAACCCGAAAACCTAAAGAAAGTATGTCATTTAAAAATATTGATTTTCAAGAATGGACAAGTGAATCGTGGGAGGATAGTTATATACGTAATCTGTTTTTCGAAACAAGGTTTCTCTTTGTAGTTTTTGAATATACGGAAACAAAAGAACAAAATCCGAATCGGAAATTGTTCTTTAAAGGGATAAGGCTATGGAATATGCCCTACTCTACAATTGACAACGAAATTAAACAGATTTGGGAGGAAGTAAATAAACTAATTACGGAAGGATTACAAATTAGCCACGTCAAAAGAGGCAAGAAAATAGTCGAAACCAACAACCTACCTAAAAGTAACTTTAATGGTGTTGCTCACATTAGACCTAAAGGAAAAGACGGAACTGATAAAGTTATGCTACCCAATGGACAAAGCATTACTAAGCAATGTTTTTGGTTGAATAGTACGTATGTTGCAGAAATAGTGAGTAACTAAATACATATAGTGAAGGTGATTAGTTTTGGCAGGATACATTTTTAGTTTAAATGACATACAAGCATTAAAAACGCTAATCCAGTATGGTGTTTATAGTACGAATCTCTCTCATCCTAAAAACAATTTATGGAAGATTCATCATGAGGGAACTTTTGCGGATTATTTTAGTATGAAAGCTGGAGATAATGTATATTTTTTTATTGAACGAAAAATATACGGAATAGGTGAACTTGTTAATATCCATTTTGATTGTAAATTCTTAAATTATCCTGAAGCAGACATTCCAACCATTCAAGACTATAAATCAATAAAAAATAAGCTACTATTGAACCAAAATGAAGATAGTCTTCAAAATAGATTCGTTTGCACGTTTAAACCAGGTCCATTCTTTTTTGAAATGGGCATAGATATGGATGATGTATTAGCTTCAAACCCTAAGAGCTTTCGTATGCTAAGAGCATTTTGGAAATTATCATTTATTAAAATTGATGATGAGGAAAATAAGGCATTAAGAGATATTATTCTTAAAAGGAACGAGCAGTATTTAAATAATACAGAGGGAAAATTCCCTTTTGATTCATCTTTACAAAAAGAAATTGCTACTAAACTTACTACGAAATATACATTAAGCTCTAATAATGTTCTTTTATATAGTTCACATACAGATAAAATTAAACATGAAATGGCAGTTGAAGCACATATTGTAGACACTATTTCACGTAATTCGAAAAGTATTTTTGATAGCTGGGACTATGTATCTCATCAAGTTATCGCCTCCCCATTTAAGCCAATAGACTATATGGACAAAATGGATGTATTCGGATACAGGTTTATTCCTGGATTTGATACTATTTCTAAATACCTTCTTATAGAAATAAAAAAAGATAGTGCCACTAAAGATGCCATTGATCAAATCATGAAATATGTAGACTGGATTAATCAGGAGTATACTTTTGGGGATTATTCTATGATTCATGCTTTTCTTGTTGCTTATGATTTTTCTAATGAAACAATCGCCTATAGGAATGAAATCTGCAAGAGGAATTATACCAAAGGAAGACGCCCTACTATCGCTGACGTTTGGGAAAATGTTCGGTTGATAAAATATAGATACAACCCTTCCACTAAAACTTTAGACTTTGAAGAAGTTTAACATAGAGGAAGTATAGACTGAATTTAAACATAAAATTACCCCTGAACTTAGAAGCTTAAGATCCAATTCAAGTTCAGGGGTAAATATTATATTATGTTAGTCTCTCTCCCAGCGAACTAATATTAATCAACACTGGATTAGTTTGTTTTAGTTTTCCATCATTCTGAAGCATTGGCCCAGCTACAATACATTGTCCTTTTTTCAAGGTAGACAATTTTCGTTCCCATTCTTTTCGTGCATGACTATCTTGAGCTAAATTAGCTGCAATAGAGCTAATCTCATTTTCTGGAGGCATAAAATAAATTTTTTGACTAGATCCTTGTAATCGTGAAATTTCATCAATTGCAAACTGACCTCTAAAGGATTGGGTAGCGTACCAACCCGACCAACCAAATTTTCTTCCTTCAGTTAAGATTTTAGCACTCGGTGATGATTCACGATGATCCAGGTTTTGCGCTTCATCCAGAATAACAGGCAACGGTTTATTTTTATCACCGTGATTTAATTGATAATTCCATAAATCCCAGAGGATGAACTCAGTAATCATCATTTGTACTTCACGGCTATATCCTGTTAGTTGGACAATAAATACCTTGCCTTTATGAGACAACAGTTCACTCCAATTATACTGAGCATCACTTCTAAACGGATTTTTATCAATTAATGGCTTAATTTGTGACCTTGCCGTTTTAGCTGGTCCAGACTCAGCGTCTAACTCCTCTAGCATTAATTCTAGATTCATGTTATCTCCATATTTATCTAATCCTCGTAAAACTGCTTCATAAATCGCATTTTGTTGCTGGATTCCTAAATCTTTAAACACGGATGAAAAAACACCTTTGATTCGTTCAGCAATGTCTATATCATCTTCATCAATGTAGACGTCCTCATCTAGTTCCTTCTGATTACGTTTAAATGGATTAATCGGGAATTTATCGCGGGCTACCAAAAATTGTTCCAGGCTATCCCCTAATTGTTCTTTAAATTGCGGCTCTAATTTTGAATTTTTAAAGCCATCCGTATAATCAAAGATAATGTTTGAAATACCTTTACGTGACAGTTCTAACAATAAACATTGAATGAAATAGCTTTTCCCTTGTCCTGATTTACCCGATATTAACAGATGTCGATTAGCCAATTCAGGATGACCATACTCCCAGTATATTTCTTTCGATGATCCTTCAACAGTCCCTAACAGCACGCGAATATTTTTTAAATCTTCGATAGAGAGTGACTTCGGTTCATCTTCTTCTGATTCAATCACTTCATTTGTATCCTCAATTATTTCAGGTTGGGGAGTATCTTCACTCTTTGCACTATCGCTATCATCAACCACTTCTTGATTCAATTGATATTTATGAGCTAATAAACTTTCTGGTCTGATATCCGTTTTTCCTAACCTAATCTTTGTTTTCAGCTCTTCAATTTCTGTTACTACTCCTGAATACCCATCTTCTTCTGTTAATTCAACAATTAAAATATCATCTTCTAAATTGACAGACCGCCAAGATTGATCCTTTTTAAAAGATAAAACAGCACCTTTTCCAATAAAAGGTTGGAGGTGATTACCTAATTGATAATTATCACTGAGTAATCGATCTTTAAACTCCTCCAGTTTATCATAATTTTTCTCTGGCCAAATGGCATTAGCAATCAATTTCTCAGCATTAGACAGTAATAATTGAACAAAGAAGTTCCTAAAGAATTCATTTTTAAACCAATATTCGCCTTCTTCATTGAACTTAGCCAATTGTGTAGAGAACAATCTTGCCGTCTTCGTTATTTGTTCTTTAGCTTTTGCAATAATAGTTTCTTGATTAAAGCCAATTTTCACTTCGACAGGATAGTAATGCACATATAGATTATCTTCTCGGTTCTCAACACCTATCAACAAAATGTCATCACTATGCATGCCTTTAACGTTTAAGTTTTTTGCTGAGAATACCCCTTCACTCTTAGTTAATCTAACCGCTCCGGCAATCCTTAAAATTTCCTCTAATGATATTGGAATCCAAAAGATATTTTCATGATTAAGTGTACTTAAAATATACTTAATAGCAGAAATAATGCTTAATTTTTCTCGAGAGAATTGTCCTTTACTACCAATAATTCGAAGTAACCACTCACCATTTAAACTATTAAAGCTGCGGATTGCGGTCTCAATTTGTTTGGAATTTGTTTCAATATCCTTACTTGCTAAATAGTTTTCGATGATTATTTTATACTGGTCAGACTTATCTGTCACCGTAATTGCATCATACTGAGTAGACGAAGAATACTGATCGCTATAATGGATAACCAATAAATTTCGAGAAGTATTTTGGAAAAAGTCCAAATCCACACTTGGCTCAATAAATGTTACCCAGTAAGATGAATCATATAATTGGTTTAAAACCGCTTCATCATAATTCGCCGTTCTAGTAACAATGGTTTCATTTTTACGATAAGGATTTGTACCACCGCTATCTAAATTGCTAGCAAGCTCATTTAAATATTTTGCAACAATCACCAAATCATTCATTTGGCTCTTCGCATGCTTAATTCCAAAACCAGTTCGATAATCTTCACTTGTTTCTAAAAAGGATAATGATGATAGTAATCCACCTATGGATAATCCCGTTTCAATTTCGTCGATTGCACTCTTAGCTGCTGTATCATTCGAAACCATTTTATAAAATGCAATATGCGCATATCCATATTCTTCACTTGCCAAAGGCTTATAATATAGTACATTTTCACGAATAAATCTTAATACATCCGCTCCATCTAGCTTTTTCGTTTCTAATTTAACATCAAACATTTCCTCAAATTCTTCAACATTATCAATAAAAGAAAATTTCTCAAAAGCACTAATCACATGCTGTTCTTGATAAAGCGCTACTTCAATTGGAACAATTTCTGTAGGTCCCTTTTTATCAATTTGTTTTTTAATAAAATTGATTAATCCCCTTACTACCTCATAATCATTACTAATATTAATAATATTAATTTGAATTGGTGATTTAGCATGCTTTAAGAAGAGATAAGGAAAATGCTCAACAAATTGACTTAACTTCTCTTCTATTACATTTGATAAAAAGGAATTGGATTCACCAATAGCTACTTTGTGATGAGGCTCAAAAATCAACCATTCAGGCGCACTTTTTTGAACAACTGGACGGTACAGCTGTTTTGCAGGTCCATATATATACGGCAATAAATTATTAGGATGCAAACGGTCTAGAATATGTGTTTCGATTTGTTCATTTTTCAATCGCTTGTGAATTTCTAACTGATATGCGACATTTAGTGGATGTAGTGGAGTAAATAATATTTTATCTTCCTCTACAATTGTTCCTAGTTTAAATAGATTTTTGATTTCCTCTGTCAAAATCATATTCTCTGGAATACTAGCAATTTGTTTCACAAATTCTTGTACGTAAACAATGGACAATTCAAACTGTTCCTCATTTAAAAACGCAAGACTTGGAACTAATCGATTTACTTTAAAATATTGTAGTAAGGCTGTATATGCCTTTTCCATGTCAGGGTGTATAGTTAACGGATTCTCTATAAGTCCCGAAACGTCTCTTTTTGCGAAAAAAAGATTCTTTTCTATCCATTCCTGCTCCAATAACAAATACTCTTTATAGTCCTCTCTTGCTGAAAACTCACGTGTCCCCTGTTTTAACTTATTCGTGTCAACGTCATACTGGAAATTCTCTTGATGCTCCCGTTTTAGTTTCCATATACGATTACCGGTAACAGGTGTAACCTTCGATGACTCTTCCAAAATAAAAAACGGAATACACGTTTCACTTGTTTGTATTTTGAAAAATAATTTATCATCATCCCAAGCGGATGATGCCATTGATATTTCAAAAGCTGAATTGCGCTCTTTAAATATCTGATTCTCTTCTTCAACAAACACTTCTTCTACACCGCTAGCCTTATCTCCAAAGATAATCGGTTCTTCTTTCTTTTTAATCACAATGGATTTCAACTTTGGATTAACTTCATATAGAGTTTGTAGATTTTGTAAAAATTCCGGATTACATTCTACAATTGAAAAACAGAATTCATATTTCGATTTTGTTTGATTATTATGTGTATAGATGACTTGATAAAAGGACGTATCATTTGGATTATGAGGCAACGTTACTTGTAACTTTTTACCTGAAACTGTACATAATAATTCCGATTTTTTATGAATATAATCCTTTTTTAATCGATCATCAAATTCTAGAGTAAGATTGACTTGTTCTTCTCTTGTCGGATTAAAAATGATGATATGGCGCTTTCTTTGACCCGATTTAGTTTCTAAATGAGGTTTTTCCCAATAAACAAGGCCCTCATTTGTTTGTTTTTTTATAGATTCAATATATCCTAAAGCCTTATCTCCTTTTTTAGCGTTATCAGCTGATTCTTTGACAAAACCGTAATCCAATTCTGACCAGTTCTCGCGTTTTAATGATTGTACACCCTTATCATCAAACAAGTTATCCAGTTGATTTTCTAGATTTTCATACTCGTGAATATGTTGTACTTTTTCAAATAACGCATAGTTTTCTTCTAATCTTTTCTTCATTTGATTTGGAGTAAACTGTTCTAATTTTTCATCATAAAACAATCCTAAATTTGCATAATCTTTTGGCGTGATATTACCTTGAGCTAAAAATCCTAAGATTTCTTCATAGTCCCATAAAGAAGATTGAATAAATGCTTCATCTAACTTTTTATTTAAATGAAAAATCAATACTTCTCTTTGATCACGATTGAGGGAAGATTTTTCAATTTCTTCTTTTAGCGTTTTAAGAATAGATTTGACATTGAATGGCATACCTTCCTTTTGCAAATCACTACTTCCACCACGAATACTATCTAGGGTTTCATGACAAATACTCAATAATGCTGTATTTGCCCATATGCCCTTTTGCTCACTGACCTGATTTCGAAGGGTTACAAGAAAATCAGGCGTAACATTTTCAGTAGTAGCTGCAACTACTACTGGTATTTTTCCTGGTATTTGTAGAGTAAACGTTTTATAAAGTGAACCTTGCTTATGTTGATAATAAAAACTTTCAGAACTTTCATATCCATTAAGCACATCGTAAAAAGTTTTTACTTGTTCTTCATTATCAAACTGCAAATAAAAACGCTCTCCGCCTTGCAATGATTCTTGACTTAAATACGAAATAAGTTTATCTGATAGATACTTATAAAATTGGTTTAACATACTGCGCATCACCACTATCACTCTTTTTATCTAGCAAGTTTAATTTATCATATAGTTTTACAATTTCTTCTCGTGAATATCGATCAAAAGATAATCCTCGTAATTCTAACTCTACAAATACTTGCTTTAACGACTTTCTTTCATTCTTCAAACTTAAAGCTGTCAATAACAACAATAAATCTTGACTTACATTTAGCATATATCCTAATGATCCCCGAGTTTTTAAGAAATACTTTTTCCCTATTTCTTCAATTGATAAAGGATAACGGGCCTGAGGTCCTTGCATAGATGGCTTTTCATATGCTTCTTCAATACTTAAAAATAAATCCCCTACTAAGGAATCATAGTCTAACTCTAAATTCCCTTCTAATTCAGATAATACTTGATGAATCCGATATTCCATAATCCAATCCCTTAACATTTCTAAAAACATAGTTTGCTTATCATTTGCAAGATTTTCGAATGTTTCTTTAAGTTCAGGATAAGTTTGTGAATTATCTGTTCCCATTAGAAAATTCAAATGTTCTAGGCAGTTAATATCTATTAAAAGACTCCGAGCAGATTCTTTAATCATATGATAACCATAGTTATAGCTTTTTCGACTTTTACTTGTTGCCTCCCAATCTAAGGTAAAAAAGACCTCATTATTATGATTAAATTGAGCTTTCCCTTTTTGAGAGAGTTTTAATGTTAATTGTGTTATATATAAAAAATAATAATAACTTACAAACATTTCATAATGATTTTTAAAATAGTCCTCATACTGCACTAAAAATAAGAAATCCTCTTGGAACAACTCAGTAATATATGGAAGTTTGCTTATATACTTTTGTTTTCCCTCTATACGCTCCAGACCATTTAATTGATTCAAAATGAGTTTTGCAACCAAATCTTTGGATATATGTTTTTCAAATATACTTTTTAAATGAGTACTATCCTTAATGAGCACTTCTGCTGAAAATTTGCCTATTTCCTGTTCGCCTTTCATTTCTGCCCCGCTGCAAAAAGGCAAGTACTGAAAAACATGCGGGTGAAACACTTTAACACTTTCGTTTTTATCTTGTAGAAACATACGTAATATTTGTTCAAAATAAGGTTTATCTTCTGAGGATATTTCAATCAAATTAGCAGCCTCTTTAATGATTTCTTCAATACTCAATTCTTTTGTTAATCGATTCGTACATAACTGACGCGTAAATTCTCCTAGCACTCCTCCAAATCCATTGCGGAACTTCGCTCGCTCTGTACCTCGGGTTGTAAAAGGAAAAAAAACACTTTTTCGGTTAATCGTATGTTTTAATCCTACTTTATCAGCTTTAATGGATAAGGAATCTCTTAACTGTTGTAGATTTATTTTTTCAACCATTTCTTATTCCCTTCTAAATGTGAATTCTTCAAAATCTTCGTCGTACAATAGTTTAAATGATTTATTAGATTGTAAATTAACAAACAGTAATTCTTTTTCTTTATTTCCGTGTTTCATAACTTTTTCAATAAACTCAACAAACTGAATGCAATCTTCTTTATCTTTCTTATTTGGTCGATAACCTTTAAACAATTGAATCAGCATTTTGTATAATGGAAAATCTATTTCTAAAAATACGGGATTCAATTTATTTTCATCCCCAAAGGCTACTTGTATCGTTAATCGGAACCGATTCAATACACCTTGTTCACTAGTTGTCAGATGTTCCACATAAGGCTTAATATTTAAAAACTGAGCTACTTGAATATCTTGATTTGATTTATCAATATATACATAATCATTCTTTGGTTTACCATTCCAAAGAAAAATAGATTCCTTCAATAACGTAAATAAACTCTTTATTCCTGACTTACTACCTATATTGAAATAATACAAATAGGATAGGTATTGGTTATACGTTTCATCAACGAATACCCCTTTTACTCGTTCAGATAAAAAGAATGAAAGACGTATAAGAAATTTATTGTACAGCTGTCGAGAAGCATTACTTAGGTCATGAAATGCCCCTAATCCATTTATCTCCTTTTCCCACTCTTGAATTTGAGACAGATCAATATATTTTCCAAATGTTTCTTGAATATCCATCGTATTATTCAATTCAATTAAAATCTGATCCAATAAATTGGAACGTCTATGGATTGGATCGAGTTCAGAAATAACCGCTAGTAAAGGAGAACGTTCTCTACCGTCGAATATTAAATTAGGTAATAACGCTTCCGTTTTTTGAACAGCATCTGAATTATAATAATCTACCTCCAGATTCGCAGGTACCACTATATCATGAATAAAATTAAATAAAGCTCTTGTTGAAATAATAACCTTATTCTTAATAATGGCTTGAATTAATAGATTAATAATCCCATTTCGTATCTGCTCCAACATAAGTAATTCATAATTTGTCATAAAAAAGCCGTGAATTTTATTTTCTTTATCCTTACAGTAGGCTCTGTAAAAAGGATTTTCTTGTGACGGATTCACTATCCTTTGTAGCAATGTAGAAAAATAGTGTGAGACCGGACCATTTTCCGTTAATTCAAATGGTTGATAATCGCTAAAGCTAATTAAGTGAAAATGTTCACTATCTCTGTTGGCTGTTATCGATACTTCCTCAAACACATTTGCCTCTGTAATAAACTGAGTTAGTATTTTAAAATTTTGTTTGGCATGCTCTGATTCAATAAAGTTATGCAATACTCCAAGATTTATAGCTAAAATCAGCTTTTCTGTAGACGTTTGAATCTTTTCATCGCTAAATGGCATTAATACTTCAGATAATGTATCTAGGGAACTTTTCTGTGGATCAAAACTCTCCGTGGCATCATTATGAATCATAAATTGATCATCAATTTCAGGATGCTTCTTTTTTAGATATGCTAATAAATGTGATTTACCGTCCCCCACACTACCACATAAAAAAATCAATTGTGATTCCCTTACCCTAGCAGAATCCTTTAATGTCTGTTCTAAATCATCTTGAATGGAGCGCTTTACATGTAGGTAATCTTTAAATGAACTAAATTGATTCGAATTTTCTATGGCTTCTTGAGAAGACTCTTTTAATTTTGAAAGCTCTTTTAATAAATAACTTTCTCCTTCTTCAAGATCGAATTCAAATTCTAACTCCTTCTTCTCTTGATTAATTTCTTTCAATTCCTCCTCTGAAACAATTACTGTATTTACAGATTTGGCTGGAAGATCTACTGCTGTTTCCGATTTGGCAGCAGCTAATATGAGCTCTAATTTCTCTTCTAAACTAGAAGTCTTTTCCTCTAATTTACTCATGACATCAGCTGTACTCTTCAATTGAGGATTTCTATATTTAGGTGGCACGAATGAATAATCACCATACACTTCCATCAACCAGACTGATATCTCAAATAATCGCTTATGCATTTTAAATGCATTTTCTATATCAGCATCTATATATTCATGGGATGCCTTATTCCCTAACTGTCGAATTGTATCTAATGAACGAGCAATTTCTTTAGATAAGATTTCTTCCTTCTCTAATAACTGAATTCGTTCAACCAATTTTAAATAAGAAAAATTATCTAAATCATCATGCTGACTCGCAACCTCTTTTAATAATTCCTCAGAAAATATTCGACCTTTTATTAAAACAGTTTGAGGATCCTGATAAAATATATCTTCAATCTGTTGGCCCAAATTTGCTAACTTTGGAAACCTTTCTTGTAAAAAATCAAAATTATAATGATTCAATTAAAACCACCTCAAAATGTATATAAACTCAATAAATTTTTATCAATGAAAATACTCATTAATATTACCTACACTATTTATCATTATAACAAATGCAATTATACGATCCCATTAATAAAAGGTAGTTGACTCCCATATGGATAATCCAATAGATGTAAATTTTACAAATTAACACCTTCCTACTTAAAACATCTAACCAATAATTTTATTGGATTCTTATTCTAAAATGTATAATGTTTTGGCTTTTCTTCGTGAACGCCAAAAAGGCTTAAGGTTAAACTCCTCAAACCTAAAGTTTTTATAGCGAACAATGCATGGCACTGTTCGCTATAAAATTCACTGATTTTTGTTTAGCTGTCTGAAGCTTGAACATTTCCTGTCTCACCTTGAAATAACAAGTTAGATGCCGGCATTTGTACACCATGATCATAAAACAAAGACATCATTTCAAATCTAACTTTTCGTGAAGTTTCGAAGTATTCTTCAGGCTTTACAAGACCCACCACACAAAATTCATATCCAACGTATTTAAAATTCGGATTCAAATCCGTAATGCCGACATATTGAAATGCTTCTTCAGGTGTTCCGTCTTCCAGCAGCAATAAACTTTCGCTATATTTTTCATTACAAACTTTACATACTGCTTCTAACAATTCCTTAATCCGACGTGGATCTTCTTGATAGCCGACTGTGATTCGCTCGATTACACGCATTCTTCCTTTGTTAAAATTCTGAATGGTCCTAATTTCTCCATGGGGAATAGTCAGCAATTTACCTGACCATTCCCTAATTTGCATAAAGCGAATGCCGATTTCCTCAATTGTTCCTGAACTAGTTCCGTTAAATGTTACAAAGTTGCCCACACGAAATTCATTATCCGTTAACCGAACAGTGCCCAATAAAATATCTTTTAACAACTGCTGTGCTGCAAATCCGATGACGACTCCTAGAATTCCTGCTCCAGCAAGTATCGCTTTGATATCAATAAATTGCCCGATTAAATATAGAACAAGGAGTGCTATAGACATATACTTTAAAGAGGAACGTATTACCCCTTGAATAGTTTTCTCTACTTCTTCATCCCAAAAATGGAATTTTCGAAAAAACAAATCTACAGTTTTATTTATAATGTAAGAAATCACTAAAAAAATAAATGCTAGGATGATGATTCTTACAAGTAAAAATTCGTTGATGTATTCTAAAATATTTTCACTAAACGTTAAAAAATTCACAAATTCACCTCATTCTTCTGTCCCCTGACTTTTTATAGTAGTACAGTATTTTGGGGACGGAACCTCAGTTAACGGATTACTAAAGTTTTTGACCCATATTTCACATTTCGTATACTTAACATCCCCCTTATTCCTCCAAAATCAAACCCATACCTAAATGGAATTATATATTTAACTTAACCTTCGTACCTAAAAAAGATAAACAAAATCCACTTTTTAAAGAAAAATCAAGCTTCCAATGAATATAAACATGCCGGAAACTAAGAAGTGGTACCTTAGGAAAATAGACTAGTTCAATTTCTTCAAAAAAAAGTGCATTTCCAAGTAAATCAATTTACTCAAAAATACACTTTTTCACATACTGTCTAGTAATCAATCGATACTAACTTACCATTTGAAAAATATAAATACTGTGCATCATATTCACCGTAGTAGTAAATCCACTGTTCCCATGTGCCCCAGCTATCAATCGTGATATTTTTATCGTCTGGTGCTCCCCATTGTGTGTTTAACACTTCTTTCTTCGTCATACCAATTTCAACATATTTGGTTGTGTACACTCTTGTAGAATCAGTATCTAGAACATTGCCAACGCTATCGATGACTCGGACTTTTACTGTAGTATTCGCTTTTTGTTTAGGGATGGTCACAGAGTAGGAACCGCCCGACTTTATGCTGCCTTTGTATGTCTTTTTGCCAATTAGGACAATTACTTTATCGCCTTTTTCCCACTTCTTTACGGTTCCAGTTACTTTAGTCGATTTCGTTGTTACATCTTTCATACTAATTATTGTACCTGATTTTAGCTTGACGGTAATTGTCTTCGTTTGCTTATTTCCAAGTTTATCGGCAGCTGTAATTAAGATTTTCGTTCCGACTTTTTGTTTCGAAATCGTAAATTGATATTGACCATTTTTCAAGTCTTTTCCTTTATACGTCTTCTTGCCAATTTTTAAAGAAACCGCGCTGTTTTTCTCTGAGGTTACTTTGAAAGTTGTTGTTCGATTAGTGATAGATGGTACAGATATTTTTGGCGGCGTCTTATCAACTACAGTTACCGTTTTTAAATACCATTCCCTATAATTTTGATCCACATAATATAATTCTACCTTTGTTCCCGCCTTGAAAGGTTCATAGAATATAATTAACCCTGTTTTTTTATCTATGTAGCTTTCAAAAGTTTCTCCTTTAACCTTTGCAATTAATCCACCATTTAAGAAACGCTCATTGTAGTTTGTAATTGTGTACTCTAAATAATCATTTTTATTAGAAACTGTGGATAAAGTTAACTTTGGAAGTAGTGGATCTGCTACTGTTACACTTTGAAACGGTGTCACTTCTCCACTCTCATCTATATAAGAAATATTGATTTGGTCTCCTTTTTTCAACTCAGGAACGTGGAAAGAAACTGTATCACTTATCCACCATTGATCCCTATAGTCACCTATTTCAATAACTAAATCTCCGTCCATGTCGGTGTTAAAATTAGTAACCTCTATGTCTACCTGCGTTTCTCCTGCTTCAACAGGGGAAGTAATTTTTATAGTTGGTACAATTGTTGCTGCGTTTGTCGTTGACACATTCGCTAAAAAGAATAAACCTAATAGTAATATAAAAATATATTTCTTCATTTTGTCCTCCTTAATCTCTTACACTATTTAAATATTGCAATTGTAGGCAATAGTGGATAAACATGTGAGCTTATTATAACAGAGAACAGGATTAGAATTGGCAAGATTATAGATCAATTTGGATAGATTATCGCATCATTTGGCGAAATTATTGCATGAATTGGCGAAATTCTTTCTAGTAAACAAAAAAAGATATAACTACAATAAGCGAACAGTAGGCACTGTTCGCCACAATCAAGCTCGATCTGTCGGTATACGATAATCCGGATTATCTTGATTCCATCCTCCACCTTGTTCAACTGTACGGTCTACACTTGTATCGCCATCACCATCTACCCAGATTGTTTCTCCACTTTCTAATGTGCGCCAATGTGGTTCTACAGAATGCTCATTCGGATTTTCTACTGTTATGTATTCCTGTTCAGTTACAGTGTTTAGATCACTAGCAGCCGTTTGAACTTGCGGAGACTCAGGCTGCTGCTCCATCGACACGTTTCCATTGCTATCGTTACTTTCCGCACCGCCTTCATTACCATTAACATCCACTACATCAGCTATATCTAACACAGAGACACCGAGAGCTCCAACTGCAACAGTTTTGCCTACATCGCGTAACCCCTGTTTCCATCGTTCTTCATCACCATTCATAAGTCCTCCAGCAACATCACCTACGTTCTGAACAGTCGTTGAAATGCCTTGGCCCACTGCCTTAGCCGTGCTAGCTACACCTTCTCCTACATCCTCAAAGCCTTGATCTATTTTTTGATCGTCTTTCGTGACCAAACCACTCCCAACATTCCAAACACCTTCCGCCACATTTCCCAATTGCTTACCTACAAATTCTGTAGAGCTTTTCACCCCATCTCCAACTTCTTGTATGAATGTTGATCCTGTCGCTTCACCAATCCCCTTTATAAGACCACCTGTTACTCCGCCTACTAACGATCCTGCACCTTTCCCTAGTTCTTTTAAAAATCCCATAATCATCATCTCCCTCACTTCTTTTAGTCTTATTTTACTATAAAAACAAATTGAAAATATATCCTTTATTAAATCTCCAAACAGGTATTAAGGTTCACGAAACCGAATGTTTCAATTTTTCCTCATTGAAGTAATAGAATTAAAAGCATAAAAAAAGACTCAAGATCCAACTGATCTCAAGCCTTTTTTCTGCCTGTCCGTTAGAAAACAACATCGTCTACTGCGAAATTAATTTCTGCGAACAACGCCAAACACTACTTGCTATAATATCGTTTCTTGCATACTTCAAATTCATCATAATTCCACTCTATTAACCAGATATACAGTTCCAATAGACTCAAATTATTCTCTCCATACGGGTACTCCTGTATCAAAAAAGGAAGGCAAGACGTTTATCTAATTGCGGGAAAAAAGAAGTTGGAATGAAGGAGTTGTAAGGATGGGGGGCCCCACCCTTAATGAACGAGCTGTTTACAAGTTGGACAGGTTATCTCGTTATCCGGTTTAAACGTTATTTGTTTTAGATCATATCTCGTGAAAGTGACATAAACGTGATATTTTTCTCCACATTCACAATAATTTTTATCTTTTACAATATGCCTTACATTGGATCCTTTTAATATTATGGTAGGAAAAAACATGTACATCCCCTCTTTTAATATGCTTTTCTTCTAAGATGTAATCAAAATATTAACATAAAAAAACTATAAAAGAGGGAATTAACAGAAACCATATATTTTCTTAATAGGGGAATAATATTCCTCTTTATCATGGATGCGAGAAAATCATCTTGCACTTTTCTATAGAGATTAAGAAACTGCGTTGTTTTTTATCTGAAATTGACTACTTTTGCCGAAAACATTGACTTTCATGGCTTCTGGATTATAATAATATTATTAATTTAATGTAAAGTTTATGTAAATTTCACATTAAGTCATTGACAAAAGAGGGGGTATATATTATGACAGTAAACGAATATTGCGGTAGCATGGAATCCTCCATTCTGGATTTTATCTTTTCCCTAACAGATGAAATTCTTGAGAAAATTCAATACAGAAAGTTATTTTACCAAGAACAAATTGCACGTTATGTACAAAAACAAATCGACTTCTTCTTCAACACCTATAATTTAAAAACAGCTCTTTTATACAGCTACAAGCACGAGGCTTATAACACGATTATGTTTAAATTAAAAAATCATTTAAAGGAGCATAATATCCTCCAATGTGTATAAATAAGGGAATTATATAAGAAGAGAACTTTCCTTTCTACTAGTCAAAAGTAAAAAGAAAAGTTCTCTTTCGTATTTTATCCCGCTTTTCTACATGCGCTCTCCCCACCGTCATTAGAAAAAACAACAACATTCTTTTGTCTAAACTTTCACTGCTAAAACCTTTGCTTCCACCTCATCTGCAGGAAGCGGCGGACTCAAATAATAGCCTTGTACCCTTTCCAAGCCAAGAGAACGAATGATAGTAAATTGTTGTTCATCTTCAACCCCTTCAGCTACTACTTTTAGACCTATGCTGTGAGCAATGTTCGTGATGGATTTAACAATTTCCTTTTTCATTCCGTTGTTAATATCATCGATAAAGGATTTATCAATCTTAACAGATGTGATGGGAAGCATACTTAAATAACTAAGCGAAGAGTATCCTGTTCCAAAATCATCCAACGCTATATGTACCCCAAACTCCTGTAACTGCTTTAGTTTATGAAGCGTATCTTCCAAGTTTATGATAGCCATACTTTCCGTAATTTCTAAAGTTAAATGTTTAGGGTCAAGTTGGTGATGAAGCAGCGCTTTTTTAATCGTTTCCACAATATTTTCGTTCATAAGCTGTCGATTGGATAAATTAACGGAAATCGAAAGGTCAAACCCTTGATCTCGCCACATGCTAGTTTGCTTACACGCTTCATTTAAAACCCATTCACCAATAGGTAAAATTAAACCGGTTTCCTCAGCTAAAGGAATAAAGTCCGCAGGGGAAATAAATCCTTTTTCAGGATGCTCCCAGCGAATTAATGCTTCCGTTGACACGATTCGATTGGTTCTCAAATCTAACAGTGGTTGATAATATATTTGGAGTTGTTTTTCTTCGATTGCTTTTCTTAATTGATTTTCTAATACTAACCTTTTTAAAATTTCTTCATTCATTTCTCTAGTGAAAAACTGATAATTATTTTTCCCTTTTTCCTTTGCTTTGTACATGGCCAGATCCGCGTACTTAATTAATGTTCCCGCATCCATTCCATCCGATGGAAAACAACTGATTCCTATACTCGGAGTACAATGAATTTCATTTCCCTCTAATATAAAAGAGGAAGATAGCGACTGAATGATTCGCTTCATTATTTTTTCCATTTCAACACAAGAGACATCTTGAAGTAAAAGAATAAATTCATCGCCGCCTTGTCTAGAGACGATATCTCCTTCTCTAACGCTGCTTACGATTCTTTTAGAAACTTGTTGAAGGAGAAGATCACCAATTCCATGACCATATGTATCATTGATTACTTTAAAACGATCGAGATCCATAAATACTACGGCTAACCGATACTGATTTTTCTTCGCCTCGGTAATAGCGTTCTCTATCATGATATTAAAATAATTGCGATTAACTAAGCCAGTCAACGTATCATAATGAGCTAAATGAAGAATTTCTTTATTTGCTTTCTCCAATTCAGCAGGACTTGGTATCGTTAGTAGTTTAGGAATGATTCTCCAAAGTAATATAGCTGTTGATATCGATACTGCAGCGGTTAACACGGTTATTATATGATCCACTATATAGAAAGTTTTAGGTGGATTCAGGTACTTGATAACATGCATCAAATGCCCGGTGCCACATAGCATAATAAACAATATGAAACAACTAAACATCCATCTAAACTCAAAATTTCTCCTTTTCTTCATGAAAACTATCATAGTTATAGGTATCGAGAAATAAGCGAGACTCGTTAAGATGCCCGCAATAGCGTCTACTGAGAAAATCTCTTTCATATATGTATGCACTGACAACATTGTCAAGCTACTTAATAGTTGAACCATCATACCAGACTCTCCTCTATGGTGCTTCACGTTTTATATTAAACTCAAAATGATAAATCTTAAGTGATTTCCCCATCCTCTGAATGAATAAATCCAAAGCTAATTTAATCTATTTTCTAGAATTGCATTGCCCCATTATATATTACAATATCTTTTGTTGTATACTGTAAATTAATTATGAATTTAATCCTACAATAAGGTAAATAATACTACAAACTTAAACAGAATTACCCGGAAAATATTAACTCTATAAAATAACAAACTACAAGAATGCGCATCTCTCATTTTAAAAAATAAATACATATGTCATATGAACTTCCTTTTAGCGCACAAAAAAGGATTGAGATTAAAATTCCTCAATCCTTTTTTTGTTTCTGCCGTTCTAAGAGTAAGCGTCCAATCATTTTTCCTTTACTGTTTGATTCTTTTCGAACGATGTTTATCTTTTAATTAAAGAAGAGATAAGTATTTCACCTCGACTTCTACTCTGTATCAGTTACCACTCTCTATTCGGATACATTTGGTGCCATTGTTGCCAAGTACCGTGAGGGTGTTGTTGATGCCACTGCTGCCAAGGTACGTAAGGATGGTGCTGAGGTTGTTGATATTGCTGATGCCATTGCTGCCAAGTACCGTGAGGATGGTGATGATGCCATTGCTGCCAAGGTACGTAAGGATGGTGCTGAGGTTGATGGTATTGTTGTTGTTGATGGTGGTGAGGTTGATGATGTTGATGTTGTTGATGTTGTTGGTGTTGTTGATTCCATTGTTGCCAAGTACCGTGAGGGTTCTGCTGATGCCACTGTTCCCAAGGTACAGATGTAGAAGGAGATTGACCAGGTTGCATTAAATTCACCTCTTCTTTTCATTTATTCTTTACAGCTTATGGAAATTAACTTTTAAAGAGCTTATCTATATTAAATACGGGCTTATACTAGTTAATTTTGCTAAATCAAACTCCGAAATTAGGTAAAGGTCTATACCCCTAAAGTGTGAATACATACATTGCTTTATATGGTTTGGTTTTTTAGGTGGATGGATTATTCTTTTTTGATGCAGCTAATTGACGGAATTGCCCTCCCTACTCATTGGGCTATCACCCTTCACATCCCTTGAGAAAGGGGTATTCTCGCCTATTTTTTGATAAATAACAACATTTAGTATTATCTATAGTAATATAAAGGAAAAATTTTCATCATAGAAAAAGGGGAAATGAGTAAGTTGAAGGTTTTTAGCAGCATCTTTCATTTTATAGAAAAAATGTATCGTGCCATTCGTGAACTGTTTTGGTTATTTTTTACATTTATCCTTTTCCCATTAGTTACGATAGTAATCTTTATCAGCGGTCGGGATTATATGAATGAAGGAGCAACGTTAACAGGAATTGGTTTATATAGTGTAGGGGTGGTGTTTGCTTTACTTACTGTTGGATTTATATACGGTACAGTTTCAGAGTATATCGAAAAATTAAAACAGCGAGACAAGTAAACTAAAGAGACAACGTTGAGCGTTGCCTCTTTAGCCTGTTTCTATTCTTCTTCCTTCTCTTTCTTCTCTTCTTTCTTTTCTTCTTTTTCTTTCTTCTTCTCTTCTTGCTCTTTCTTCTTCTCTTCTTGCTCTTTCTTTTCTTCTTTTTCTTGCTTCTCTTCTTGCTCTTTCTTCTTCTCCTCAGCTTCTCTCTTCTTCTCCTCTGCTTCTCTCTTCTTCTCTTCTGCTTCTCTCTTCTTCTCTTCCTCTTTCTTCCGCTGTTCACTAAGCTGTTTTTCTATCGCTGCTAAACTAAATTCCTTTTGGGAAAATTCCGTAGTAGATTTAGAGACAATTTCTTTAAAAATGCTTGTGACAGTAGAACCGCTTGATCCTAGTAAATAATGATTTTCATCCGTTTTATCATATCCCATCCAAATGGCCCCAACAATTTGTGGAGTGTATCCTACAAACCAATGATCTTTTGATCCGCCTGAATTAGCAAAAGGAAGCTCCGTTGTCCCCGTTTTACCGGCAACTTCCCAGCCTTCCACTTGCGCCTTCACCCCCGTGCCTTCTTCAACAACCCCTTTGAGCATATAGGTTATCTTCTGAGCAACTGAAGGATCTGTAACTTTTGTAGCATTACTGCTCCATTTTCCAATGACCTCTCCATCTGCATCTTCAATTTTTTGAATAGAATGTGCTTCTACCCTGACACCATTATTAGGAAAGGCAGAAAACGCTTGAGCCATCAATAAAGGAGATACCCCTTCGCTCATCCCTCCAAGTGCGATACCTGGAGTATAATCCTCTTCCTTTAATGGAATACCAAAACGCTCCAATGCATTCGTACCATATTTCAATCCCATTCTCTCCAATAACCATACCGGCGGGATGTTATAGGAATGTACTAACGCTTCATACATGGTCACCTCTCCATGGAATTGTTTATCAGCGTTCATTGGTTGATAGCCATCAATATTAATAGGTGAATCTTGTAATCTATCAAAGATTTCGTATCCTTGTTCTAAAGCAGGAGTATAGGCAGCCAGTGGTTTCATCGTAGACCCAGGTTGTCGTTTTAATTGAGTAGCATGATTAAACCCTCGAAAAGTATGTTCCCCTCTCCCTCCAACAAGTGCATTGATTCCGCCAGTTGAAGGGTTGATGAAGATAGCTCCACTTTGAATCAGCTGGTCTGATTGGCTTTCAGGAAACATCTTTTCATCCTTATACACCTGTTCAGCTGCACTTTGTATCGTAGGATTTAATTCTGTAAAAATATGTAGTCCACCCGAAAGAACCTCATTTTCTGTAAGATCGTATTTTTTTATAGCTTCCTCAATAATATGGTCTACATAATAAGGATATTTCCCCTTATAGTCATCAATCTTTTTGCCCTCT
>DATMFE010000143.1:0-16033 GCA_035556295.1 Ureibacillus sp. | reverse complement strand
AATTTTAAAAAGGTAGATTTTTATTCATTAGGATTTATAAAGGATATAGAAATGGTGCCTGATAATAGGGCATATGAATGGATGACGGAAGAAAAGGAACCAGTAGTTGAGCTAATGGAATTCTTAAGTCAATATCGTGTGAAAAAGGTAAGCGAAGATACCTTTAATGAAAAAATAAATGGTGAGGTAGGCTTTGAATTAACGATTAATTATTCAAAGGCAAATCCAGCTATTGTTTGGGTGGATGAGAACCGTGTTCATATTCTAGTTGGAAATTACTATGAAGTTGTGAATGGACCAATCGATATAGAATGGATTAAAGAATATAACAATAAATATCGAGAAAAGTATGCAGAGTAAACTTTTAGTAAAAGTTTGTGAATATTTGCACTTAAACTAACGAAGGCTTGAGTTAAAGAAACAGGTTGCTAAGGTAGCCCATTTCTATTTCAGCTAACGGGGCATTTAGTTAAATAAGAAATTGTAAATACAACATATTCTATAAAAATTGATGGAAAAATTTGGATGATTATAGTAAATTTATTCAATGAAAGGGTGTATATCCAAAACAAGGATTTACGCTTTTTTTATAGGTTCTGAATTAACTAAGAAGGGAATTTTACATATTTCCGGGGATTTAAAACTTATTTTCAACATATTCGACTAACTCTAGAGGGGAGGGGTAAAGTGGATTGTGAACAATTGTATATAAAATATAGCGATTCGGTATATAACTATATTTTTCTACTTGTAGGGAATAAAGAAGTTTCTGAAGATCTTACTCATGATACTTTTGTAAAAGTTAAATATTCATTAAACCGATTTAGAGGCGAGTCATCATAATATACATGGATCTATTCGATTGCTAGAAATGTGACGTATGATTATATAAGAAGGAAAAAGCTTATTCAATTCGTCCCTTTTTTAAAATCTGATGTTCAAAGATCTCTAACTACACCTGCTGATACCCTAATTAATAAGGAGTCTGTACAAGAATTATACTTTACAATTAAAAGATTAAAGCTTACCTATCAGGAGGTTATTATTCTGAGATATATTCAAGAGCTTTCAATTGAAGAGACTGCTGCTATATTGAATTGGTCTATAAGTAAAGTAAAATCAAAGACTTTTATTGCAATGAGGAAATTAAGGAAGAATTATTAAGTGAACAGGAGGTAAAATAATGGACGAATTTAATAGAAAACAGGATTTTCAGGAATTAAGAAAACTAACTCGTTCTGCTTTTCAGAAAAATGCTACGTTTGAACGAATTCGAAATGGCACAATGAAGTCAAGAAATCCATTTAACTATATATTTTCATCCGTTATGGCAATACTTTTGGCTGTTCTGATATTTGTACCTTCATTATTCTCTTTAGTAGAACAGAATAAACATTCAAACGATGTAAAAGAAGATCTGGAACATTTTAAATCAAACATAGAAATTGGTTTGACAATGGATGAAGTTAAAGAAATTTTAGGCGAACATTATACTGAATCATATTTTCAAGACATTCAAGTATGGAAATATGAAATTGGAAAAACTGAAGAGTACCAATTTAACGATGGATTCTTGAGTTATATTGACTTCGAGGAAATGAAAAAGGGGAAAATTGGAATAGTTATGTTTGTTTTTTGGGATGAAAATAACCTGGTTAAGCAATATTCTACATTATATTTAAATGAAAAGGATACAAAAATATATGATTTTAAAGTATTGTCAAACGGTACTGTTTTTGAGGAACCTATTTATCCAACAAAAAACACAAATGAAACACAGAATGTTAATGTAGACATTGGGCTTTTTAAATCTAAAATGAAAATTGGAATAACAATGGAACAAGTGGAAGCGATATTGGGCGAAAGCTATAGTATAAAAATTCCATCTGACACTGGAATTCCAAGTTGGATATACGAATTAGAAAAATCAAAAGGATATCAATTTATAAACGAATTCGGCTTGGCGGACTTAGAAGGCATGAAACAAGGCAAAATAAAAGCTCATTTAAGTGTTGTATGGGATGAAAATAATTTGGTTAAAGAATATTCCGCACTATACTTAAATGAACATGATAATAGAATCTATGAATTTAGAGTATTCCCAAATGGTCAATCTAAAGATAATCCTATTTTTTAAATAGTATTGATTGATTAGATAAATTTAATTAATAATTTATTGAATTTAAATATGGGTGACTGGATAGTTATGATCCCAAAAGGAGTTAATGACAGTTCATGAATGGGGTAGGTTAATTAATACGGAATGATCTTCATGCTGAAGTCAACAAGATATACTTCCAATTTGATGGTAGCTTTTCTAAATGGTGTGAGTGGTTAGTGATCATGGAAGAACCAATGAAAAGATAAAATCAAAGAAAAAGCATTAACTTTAAGTTAATGCTTTTTTTGTAACACATTCAAAAGCTCCAGCGTCTAATGGATACATTTAATAAGTAGGAAGGAGAGTAAACTTGATGAATAAGTCTTTAAGTATAGCTGGTGGAGTTGCATTGCTTTTTCTATTTCTAATAGGGGTGGTTAATTTTGAAAATATATTACCTAAAGAAAATGTAACGCTTGCTTCAGAGAAGGATGAAGTAAAACAGAAATTAGAAATTGTATTGGAAGAAAATAATAAATTAAAGGAAGAAAATATTAGATTAAGTGAAGGGCTACAACAATTAGAAGATAATTCTACCAATTCAAAACTGGACCATCTAGCAGTTAATGAGCTAGAAAAGAAAAATTTTTTAGGTAGCCCCAAAGATATTATTGCAGAATTAGTCAAACACCCAGAGCTTATTCCTTATGAAGGTGTATTAGGCGGCGATGTTTTAATTCGTGAGGAAGGTACAAAGGTTTTATCGCATGAATGGATTTTTGCTCCGTTTGATGATGGTCATATTCTTGGATATTTATTGATTCATTATTCTATTGTTGATGGAAAGCCAGGGAATTGGAAAGTAATTGATTCATATATGTATGGTGAGCAGGATTAATTTACACATAGTATTTGGAAGGTTAGTGGATTATAGATTAATATTGAAGTAAGTTACAAAATTTTACTTATGATGAGGTGTGAATAGTTTGAGACATAAATGGTTATTAGTAACTATTTGTCTATTCGTAATAGTATTATTTGGTTGTCAAGAGCAAGAGAAGTTAATGGAAACAAGTGGAACAGCGCTAAATCAAGAAGAGTTTACTAAGGAAATTGGTGAAAAAGAGGGGATACCCTTCGAGCTTCCAATGAACGTCATGAAGGATATTATGTTCCAGTATAATGTAACTTGGGCAAGTGAGCTCACCCTTGAAGATTTTGAAAAACTTGAAGAGCTTAGAATTAGTGAAGAGTTTGATGTTGATTCTTTTGTTGAATTCATACCTAATTTAAAGCATTTAACTGTAGAAGTACCGCTTAAAGATTGGTCGTTTCTAAAGAAATTATCAAACATTGAAGGCATTAGTATTTCAAATAACACTTTAGAGGATTTAACTTTCCTTTCAAATGCTAAAAAATTAAGTTTCGTATATATACAAGGTGCCAATTTGAAAAGTATGAAAGGGATCGAGGAACTATCAAACTTAGAATTTTTCATTATTGATCATAGTAACGTTACAGATTTTTCTGCACTTCAAAAAGTACCTCAACTTAAATCGTTAGATATTATAAATAGTGAATTGTATTCACTCGAACCAATTCAGTATCTTACGCGACTTGAGAGACTTTCAATCCAAGGAAATCAAGTATCAGACTTGTCGCCTCTAGCAAAAATAAATACATTGAAAATCTTAGACATACGAGAAACAAATGTAATATCTATCGAACCTATTTTGGGTTTAGAGCAATTGAATCTTTTGCTATTGGAGAAGGATAAAGTAACTGATTGGACACTCCTTGAAGAAAAAGAACATCTAAAAGTAGTAGAGTCTATTGAAATAGGGTAAACAAAGAAGTCTAGCTATGAAAGGGCAAGTCTTCTTTGTTTAGGTGATTTCGATATTTTTGTCTACTCGTGATGCAGAATAAGCATTAAGCGTTTTTTGAAGATTAGTGCGAGCCAATTGATCGAGAATAACACACTTCAGCTTTAACAGAGGATTCAACAAGATCAAACTCGCTTATCGTGGCAATACTTTTACAATATACGAGTCTGGTGATATTTCTGGTCTTAATTAGATGGAGATGACTTTGGATTTTATCTGAAAGTTATCTATAAGGATGGAACTACAAAGATTGGTTGGTATTAAGCGGACGAAGACTTTGTTCCGAGAAGGATTAACGTCCTTTTGGGTTGATGTTATTTAACTAACGGGGCAGGTTTCTTTAATAAGAAAGGTGGAATATCTATTGGACTATAATGTAACGATAAATATCGCAGTTTATACAGATGCTAACTCTACCTTTCCAAAGCCAGTTGCTGAAAATTATGATTATTGGTTTCCACTATTAAATTTCTTCATAACAAAATCAGACACTATTGAAATTCATTGTTGGAACGAGGAAATGGATACGATTAATGAAATCCAATCATTATCTAACGGCAAAATGGAGGTGGTTAAAGAAGAAAATCTAACTATCTTTAAACTAATAAAATCAATAATTACAATAGAGTATCTATTGAATAATAGTATAAATAAAAACGGTGAGTTAAAGTGGTTCACAGTTAATTTAGAAAAATTGATGAAGCCTGTGTTTCATTCAGGACATTGGGGAACAGAATTCTTTATACCCAATGTTACTAAAGAAGATATTGTATTTATCAAAAGTATCATACCAAGACATGCGATTCTTCATGAGTATTAATAACGTTATTATTCAACTATCGGGGCAGGATAGTTGAATAAGAATTATTGTAATAAGGAGTGAAAAATTGAATAGTGCAATAGAAGTTCTAAAAAGTAACTATGAAGGCAAAGAAGGTAGTTTTATTTATTCCTTACATGAAGAATGTAAATTTGAAAAGAGTGCTTTTTGGGATTATTACAACAGTATAGTAGATTTAACAAAAGATACTTTAAGTCAAGATAGCTTGGATAGGGAAATATCGCTGATGTTAAGCAAAACATATGCTTTTATTATGAGAAGTCTTCTTTGGCATTTTCATCCCAAAGATTTGTATAAGGTAAAAGGTGTCCCTAAGAACAAGTTACATCTCTACATTGAAAGATTAGAGATTGCATACTTAGGGTACTTCAAGGGTGATGTATTCAAAGAAGAATTGCATGACGAGGATTTAATTAATCCAAGCTACAGGAAAAATCGGTAGTCCTATTCAACTAAAGAGGGCAGTATAGTTCAAGAAGAAGTAATAATCATATTAAATAAAAAATGTAATGTAGGTGCTGTATTATGGTAAACAATTACTATAAAAATAAGGTTAAATGGTGTGTAATTTGTGGTCAGGGTTGGGTTGAAATTAAAAAAGAAGCTGTTTCTAAAAAAATAATTCTTTGTTGTAGTGAATGTGAGTCTGTTTGGGAGAATCCAAAGGATGTAAATTATCCTGATAAAGCAACCTCAACAGATGAACTTTTGATTGAACCAAACGATAACGAGATTGGTAATTGGGCGGAGTTTATAATTGAAAACTAATTAAAAATTATTATTTAGTTACTTCAACTAACGAGGGGCGTTGATCCAAGAAGGATTAATGTCTTTTTTTGTTGAAGTTATTGAACTAACGGGGCAGATTAGTTGAATAAGTGTTGGCATAAATTAAAGGGAATATATTCATATAAATTAAAAAATGAAGGGGTGCTGTTCGTGAAGAAATTCATGCCATATTTATGGAAATTAGGATGGGTTATTGGTTTATTTTTATTAACAATCATAAGTTTTGATATTGAAAAACAAGTAGAATCATTCTCATATTCCAGTTTTAATATTGCACCAATATATTGGGGTAATTTCCTAATTCATTTTATTTGGGGGATTTACTTATCATTAATTCTTATTAAGAATTGGACTTTTCAAATTAACACACCTCTACTGATATGTGTTTTTTTACCTTGTTTTATCTTCTCGCTCATAGTGCCAGTTTTTTTAACTACGTCATTTAGGTACCTAAGTCTCCCGTTCGGCGGTGTATGGTTTATGAAAGTTCTTACTTCAGAATTGATTGAAATTGTAGCAGGTTTTACCTTAATGCTAAGTATTTTTAAAAATAAAAAAAGTGAAAGTAACTGAGTGTAAATTATTAAAGAAACGAAGGCATTTCTTTAAAAAGGGAAATGCCTTTTCCTTATTCAAGTAAAGGGGCAGATTAGTTGAAGAAAGAAGTTATTTACACGCAAATCTATAGAAGAACTTTTCACGAATTTAAATCCCTTTTTAAAATTGGCTAAAAATTCAGATAACTGGCAAATGATAATGAAGATTTTCACTGTTAATACCGTAAAATATATATAAAGGGGGATTGTAATGAAATATAGTATATCAGTTATTGTGTTGTTAATTATTTTAGTTGGCTGTTCCTCAAATCCATCTTCAGATACTCTCATAGATAATAATAAAACCACAGATGTTGCGGTAATTGAAAATCTAAGTACCGATATGATTATACACCCTCATATATACGATGATATGGACAGAGGAAACCATGATTATTCAAATAAAACTTTAGTGATTGACACAAGCGTTAAAGTGTCTGGGATTTCTAGAGGAGATGTTGTTTATTTTGATAATGAGGATGGAGAAAAAGACATTTCAAGGGTAATAGCTCTTCCAGGTGAAAAATTTAATATTACTAAAGGTCAAATTTATATAAATGGTAAAAAGCTAGATTCTTTTTACGGAAAAGCACACAGAGTAGGTTTAGATAAAGAAATTTACTTTGAAAAAATGGATAACGAAGGCAATCAATACGATAAGAAAGGTATGATGGAAGTCTTTGATACAAATAAGGATGAAATTACACTTTCTGTGGATGAATACTTTTTAATCGATGACGATTGGTTGCGGGGTAAAATGATGATATTAAAAGAAGATGAATATATTGGTAAAGTAGTTGGATATACAAAATAAAGTTATTATTGTACTAACTTAGGCGTTTCTTTAAGAAGGAGAGAAATGCCTTTTCTTATTTAAGTAAAGGGGCAGATTAGTTGAAGAAGGATTATAGATGAATATGGTGAAATTTCTTATAGGGGTGAATCATATGAATGAGATAGATGTTGCTATGACTATATATGTTGTTTTTATGATTGTTGTGAGTTTTGTAAGTTTTAAATATGGTTCGACCATGATTAAAAAAACAGGACTGTTCTTACCTCAAGCCATTATTGCAGGAACTATTAATTTTACATTAGGTTTGTTTGCAATAATAGGTTGGTTTTTCTTTGCTTGGGGTGTAAATGAGTTCCTGTTATTTGGAGGATTAATTTTAGGTATAGGTATATTAGTTGTGAGTGAAGCAGCTTTGATTACAGTCCTTATATTAAAAAGAAAGAAATGGGTACAACAATAAATCATTTAGTTGATGTTTCACTAACAGGGCAGATTAGTTCAACAGTAACGAATAGCCATTATGTTAAAATAAATGAATAGTAATTAGTGGGGTGGTAAATATGAATAAATATTTTATATCTTTTGCTTTTATTTTCTTTGGATTATGTATGGTTTTTAGTGCCTTTTATATTTCAGAGGCTTTAAAGGAAATAGCATATAGTCAAAAAGGCGATACAACAACAGTTACTGAAGTGCCTAGTGAATGGGAACTTATAGTGGTTAATGAAAATAATATCATTTTATTTAATAATATTACTGGTGAATATTGGCGTAAATTTATTGAAAGTAATGAAGGACCAACTGAATGGGAAAAAGGAAATAATATACCTTAAGACTTTTAAAGTGTTATTGAACTAACGAAGTCAAGAGTTGAAGAACCATAGATAGATCGTTCTTATTCTTATAGCAATAGTTGAGGTGAAACCTTGAAATGGGGTGGACTCAGTGAAGAATGTTAAATGGATAAATGGAAGCCATAAAGAGGATAACCGTATTTTTGATTCGGAGTTTGAAGTTAAAGAATGGACAGAAACATTATATCCAGATTTTGTCGCCTATTTAAGTAATAAAAATGATGTAGGATATGCAACACCTGATGAAAAGGTAATTAAATATTTAGCATCCCTTTTTCCTCAATGGGCTGATTATAACAATTTGCAAATCGGTGTCTGTACAGGAAAAACAGAAATAAATGGTCAAATCATCTATAAAATTTGGACAGTGAAATTATAATTATTTTTCACTAACGAGGGGCGTTGATCCAAGAAGGATTAATGCCATTTTTTATTGAAGTTATTAAACCATCGGGGTTAGATTAAGAACAAAGGGGGAAAGTAATGAGAAAAGTAGTTTTTGGTCTAGCGATAATAACAGTGATTATAACCATGTTTCTAATATTTAAACATAAACATAGACAAGTACCTACGATAAACGATGTTACCAATATAACTAGTGACTGGGGTACCACAATCGAGGAAATTTATTTAGTGAAAAAAATAGAGGGAGAATGGTTAACTATTTTTAGAGATGAAGATTCAATGATGATTGCTCGGTTAGTGCAGAACTGGTTTGGATATTGGGAGATAAAAGATGATCTCGGAAGCGAAAGTACATTAGCTTCATCTGATTATCCCCCTTCACATCATGCATTTAATTGGACTGCAAGTGAAAGTGGGACAAATGTTTCATATTACTTTGGTCAAATTAACAATCCTACTATTAAAAGAATAGAAGTTGAAACACAAAAAAACTCCTTTGAAGTTGCAAAAATAATTAGTTCCGAAAAAGCTCGTTTTTTCTTTATAAAATCAAATGGAGAAATGCTAATGCCTATAAACATTAGTGGATACTCTGAAACTGGAGAGTTAATTTATTCTACAAATAATCCTAACTAAAAAGAAGGTTAATTGAAATAGGGTATTAAACTAATGGGCGTTGATCCAAGAAGGGGTTAATGTCTATAATGTTGAAAGTTCTTAAACTATCGGGGTAGGATAGTTTATGAAGAATAGTAACAAAGGAATGATAAAATGAGTGACATTTATGTATTGAAATCTTAAATTATAGCTATATGTAAACGATATGAAAATAGTGTTATAAATTTGGAAGAATTACAGGGACACTTTCAACGATAATCCACCAGAACCTGATATACATAATATTGGTGAACTATATTTTGTTAAAATTATTGAACAATCAGGGCAGTTTAATGAAAGTAGCTACCTAAAATTTCTAAAGTAATGTATAAATGATTAGGATATTACGATTTTATAGGGGGATATTATGACTTTAAAATATAAATGTCTAATTTTAGATCACGATGATACAGCAGTAAAAAGCACACCAAATATTCATTATCCATCGTTTGTAGAAGCTCTAAAAAATTTGCGACCAAATGATAAACCGATTACCTTTGAAGATTTTGTTAGATACTGTTTTAACCCAGGTTTTTCTTCTTTATGTAAAGATATCATTAAATTCACAGAGGAAGAACAAAAACATCAGCAATTGGTATGGAAAAAATATACCGAATCAACTGTACCAGACTTCTATGAACTGTTTGTAGAGACTATTCAGGAATTTAAAAAACAAGGTGGAATCGTAACGGTTGTTTCTCATTCTGAGAGAAACCGAATTGAAAGAGATTATTCTATTCATTGTGGATTTGTACCAGACGCAATCTTTGGGTGGGAACTTCCTGAAGAGCAAAGAAAGCCACATCCATATCCAATTCAGGAAATTTTAAAACGCTTTAATCTTCAAGAAACTGAAGCACTAATGTTGGATGACCTAAAGCCCGGATTGGAGATGGCGAGAAGTTGTAATGTAGATTTTGCTGCTGCTGGCTGGTCTCACAATATTCCTGAAATTAAGCAGAAGATGAAATCAGAATCGAAATATTACTTTGAAACAGTAGAAGAATTCAATCGTTTAGTATTGAGTAAATAAATATGAGCATTTATTCAAGTAACGGGAGGCGTTAATCCAAGAAGGATTAATGCCATTTTTTATTGAAGTAGTTAAACTATAGTGGCAAGTTGGTGAAAGAAGGAATTTGGTCCGTAGTCTAAAATTTAAGTAAAAAGGGGAAATAGAATGAACCTGTATGGTAAAGGAATTATATATCAGATGGATATGGCAATTGTTTCAGTAGTCAAGCTATATAAGGTATTCTAAGACGGGGCAGCAGTCCTGTTATAAAACTGAGTTTGTGAAAAAATGTACGGAATGTATACATAATAAAAACACCTAGAGAGATTTAGGTGTTAATTTTTTGAAGATGACATTTAGTAATAACTAGGTTAACAAAATCAAATGCTTTGTGATTATTAAATTAATAGGGCATCGATTCTTCCAATGCATTTTTTACAAATTCGAGATATTTCAGAAGCTCTTCAGGTAAAAATACATCATTTCGTTTCACAAACCCTATTTCAATTAGATAATTTTCTATCAACGGTATTGAGATGATATTAGAATCCATGTAATGATGAACGATGCAACCTGTTCCTACATTATATCCATTTGTATTTGATAAGAGGTTATTCATGGTCCCGCGATCTGTTACATAGACGAGTTTTTCGAGATTGTTGAGATTGACAGTTTCTTCTGCAAAATGCAAAAACATATCATCCTGTTGATAGCTTAAATAAGGATAGTCTTGTAATTGTTGTAATGTCAGAGTTGGGTAATGAGCCAAAGGATGTTCTTTGCGTAAAAAGACATGCTGCTTCAAAGTAGCCAGTGGTGTAAACAGTAAACCTTTTGAAGTGAAATGACGCTCAAAATAGTGTTTATTTAATTCAGTCAAAGATAAAATCCCAAGAATACTTCTGCTGGAAGACACGTCATCAATGACGTCAGTTGACTTACCTTCTCGAACTGCCAGTTCATATTTCCTTTCAGCAAAATACTCCATTAAATTCGCAACTGCTTCTATTGCAAAACTATAATGTTGTGATGAAATGGAAAACTTCATGAGTCCTGTTTTCTTCTCTTTATCAAAATGAAGACTAATCGTTTCCATTTGCTCCAGAACCATTTTTGCATAAAACAATAATTCTGTTCCTTCTTTTGTAAAAACAACCCCTTTGTTCGTTCGATCCAATATCGTAATCCCTAATTCAGCCTCCATGTCACGTACTGATTTACTGATACTAGGTTGTGTAACGAAAAGTGCTTCAGCGGCTTTACTAATTGAATTATGTTTGGCGATCTCTACAAGATACCGAAATTGCTGAAATGTCATTTTCTCATCGTCTCCCCATTTATCCTGCTAATCACTTTGCTATAACTTTATTCTATAGCAAGGGGTTAATAAGTTCAATTTTACCTTGCTTATGAAGGGTTTTAATATAGAAAGAGAAATACAAATTGCTTGAGTAAGAAAGGAAGTAAACTATGATAAGGGAAGCAACTAGACAATACTTAATGGACAGTTTACCAATCTATAATGATTCAACAATCCATACGACGGCTGTATACACGTATAAAAAATCGTGTTATTTGATAGAAGGGGAGAAGGTACCCCAATGAAGTATTATGTCTTACTACTTTCAACTTGTTTATTTTGGTCAGGGAGTTTTGTTGTTAGTAAATCTCTTGTTGAGCATGCTTCACCCATCACTCTCACAACTTTGAGGTGGATAATTGCAGTTATTTGCCTTGTGCCTATTGTGTGGTGGAAAGAAAAAAAGATTCTGCCTCCTAAAAATGCAATACTTCCTTTATTTTTAATGGGCTTAACTGGTGTTGTTCTATTTAATGTTCTACAATTTTTAGCCTTAGAGCATACATCCGCAACCAATGTCGGATTAATTTCAACATTAAATGTGGTTTCAATCGCAGTGTGTTCCGTGATATTTTTGAAAGAAAAAATGAACAAGCTTCAAATCTTTGCAATGTTTTTTTCATTTTTGGGTGTCATTCTTGTACTATCAAAAGGAGATATAGTTTACTTACTGTCATTACAATTTAATACAGGAGATTTATGGATGCTTGCTGCTGTATGTATATGGGGGATTTATACGATTTGTAGTAAATGGGCTATGTCCAAAACTTCTGCTTTAATTTCTACTTTCTACTCTGCTATTTTTGGACTGATCGTTCTATTACCTCTTAGCTTGTCTAATTTTACAGTTTCAAATATTAATACTTCTTTTATTTTTGGAATTCTCTATACAGGAGTATTAGCGACAGTATTGTGTATGTTATTTTGGAATATTTGTGTTCATAATTTAGGATCTTCAATTTCGGGAATTTTTCTCAACTTTAATCCAATCTTTACTGCCATTATCGCTTTTTTACTGTTGGGTGAAAAAATGAGTTGGATCCAAGGAATGGGTAGTATCATTGCAATTATTGGATGTTATTTGTTCTCATCTTTTTCGAAAAAGACGGAGAATACTAAAGAAGTAAGCAAAAATCAAACTTTCAAAATGGATATATAATAGAATTTACTTCGTATCACTTCAAATAAATCATATAAATTATTCCACAATTTTGCTCATTCCATGAATAAGGAAAGTAAGAGCAAAGGGACAATTATGTTGAAAAATACTTTTATTAAGGTACCAAAAGAGGTTTATAATTTTTCAAAAGGGTTTTTTATCATTTAATAGAATATTGTTTAGAGTAATGTTTAGATCCAAAAGGAGAATGTTAATGTTGTTAAAGTTACTTTTCCCATTTCTTGCCCTAATTGCAGGTATGGCAGTGGCTGTGCAAGGTCAAATTAACGGTGGTTTAGGGAAAAAAATAGGTGTTATTGAGGGTGCTTTTTTTAGTTTTGCATTAGGAACATTGGTTTTATTATTTGTGTTAATATTCTTTGGCAACGGTCAAATTTCATCTGTTACCTCAGTTCCTAAATGGCAATTAATTGGCGGAATTTTAGGTGCATTTTTTGTCATTGTTCAAGTGCTTGTTGTGCCAAAAATTGGCGTATCGACTACCTTACTAGCAGTCATTGTAGGGCAGATTATTCTGAGTGTTGTAATTGATCACTTTGGTTTGTTTGGTGCAGAACGTCGCCCGGTAGACATAAACAAAATAGCAGCCGTCGCATTAATGTTTGTTGCCTTATTTCTATACAATAAAAAATAACATGTATAGAATTTTTGAGGTAATAGCTGTGCTAGTAAAAAGAGCTAGTTTACTAGTTACCCAGTAAGGTATAGATTTTTTATATGGAGAAAGATTGATAACAAATATTAGCAATCATAATTAACGATTAAATGACATATGAAAAAGCTTGAGAAAGATTGCTATCTCAAGCTTTTATTTTTTTGATATAGTAGGACTTTAAATTATTTAACCATTATATGGTAATTACCACTTTCCCTTGTGCGTGACCTTCCTGGAAATAGTTGAATGCATCTTTCACTTCACATAACCTAAACTGTTTATCAATTATTGGTTTTACTTTACCTTGCTCAAGCAATTCTCTTACATCATGTAAATCTTTTTGATTTGCTCTTTGTAATACGCTACTAAATTTCTTGCTACTAGTCATTGAAATAAATGGTCCAAGAAATATTGTTTGGTAAAGTTGAGATTCGGATCCCCCTACGTGTACAAAATTACCATTTGGTTTTAGTACACTTTTATAAGTTGTAATGGAATTAGAGCCATTCACGCCAAGAACCAGATCGAAATAATCCTTATGTTTGGTGATATCCTCTTTTGTATAATCAATAATATGGTCGGCTCCTATCGACCGTAATATTTCAACATTTCGTGTACTACATACACCAGTCACTTCCGCACCAAAAGATTTGGCAATTTGTACCGCAAAAGTACCAACACCACCAGATGCCCCGTAAATTAATACTTTATGTTCCGATTTAATTTTCCCTTTATCACGAAGTGCTTGCAGGGCAGTTACACCTGCCATAGGAGTTGCAGCAGCTTCCTCAAAGGAAATGTTGTTTGGCTTTAAGGCTAAAGCATTTTCAGGGACGGTTACATATTCAGCAAAACCACCCCAGCCACAAGTCGAAAGGTCGCCAAATACTTCATCGCCTACTTTAAATAGTTTAATGTCTTTACCAATCGCTTCAACTGTTCCAGATATGTCACCTCCTGGAATAGAGTATTTTGGTTTTGTTAGTCCGAAAGCAAAACGGGCTAAGTAGGGTTTGCCTTTTAAAACAACTAAGTTCCCATAGTTTATCGATGAAGAATGAATCTTTACCAATACTTCACTTTCAGTAGGGAATGGTTTGTTAATTTCCCTTAATTCCAGTACATCAGGTGTACCATACTGTTCACAAACAATTGCCTTCATATTTATCCCCTCCAAATTTAATCTCTTTGATTAAATATAACTAGGGGGGCGTAACGTTTCATTGACTTAAGTTAAGAATTAGAGATTTTGAAAAAAATTTATTTGACTATTATCTGGAGAAAGGTGGATCAATAATGAATGGTGTAGTGATTGCAACTTTAATGATTCATTATGTGAGAAAGTTGCTAAAAGAGTAGGACATGTATTTTAGAAATTATTTTTTATTATTAATACGCTTCTTTATTCTACTTAGTGACTCAGGAGTTAATCCAAGATAACTAGCCAATTGATGCTGTGGTACACGTTCTATTAACTGGGGGCGTTTCATTAAAACAGTTTCGTAGCGTTCTTCTGGAGAAGAGTTGATAAATTCACCAAATTGTTCTTGCATTTCACCAATGCTAATCTCCATCATTTTTCGTATCATTGTTTCAAGTTGCGGGTATTTGCTAAACATTGCTTTTTCAGACACAACATCACCAATAACTAAAGTGCAATCATCAACGCATACTAGTGAATACTTTGACAAATCACCATGAGTTTGTTCATTGATTATTAGAATAGCTTGTTCTTCTGTATAGAAATTTGAAGTTACCTCCTTACCGGACTCATCTATAAAAAACTGTCTAACACAGCCTTCTAAGACGAAATAGCATTTGATGGTGGATAGTTCACCTTGTCTTAATAGGTATTTTCCTTTTTTGTATACTTCAATGTGTAAACTCTCGATGATTGCTCGCTGTTCATCTTCACTGATTAAAGTAAAATCAGACATATAGTTCAACAGTATTTTAAACAAAATACCATCCTTTCAAAGGCATCATTAACTGCTTTTAAATTATTTTAGCATTTTTATCCATTTATATAATTATATTTTTAGATAATTTACAGCTGTTGTTTAACTTAGTTAAAAAATAAACAAAGGGGATCCTTTAAATGGTACAACGATTGCATAGTAATCATTTTGAGTTCCTTTACTATGTAAATTGCATGGAGTTTCTTCTATTATATATTAGAAGAAATGCCTTTTTTTTTGAAACTTACATACAGAATAATTATCCACATATTTGACTCTTGTAATCTAGTTGTAACATTGAAGTAAAATTTCTGTATTATATTATAAAACTTAAAAACTGTCAATAGGTTTTGGATGGTAATATACATTTTTAGTGGTTGTTCTTGGAAGATTTATAGAGTTGAGACCGTTGATTTAATAAGGTTCTTAAGGTTGGCTGTCATTCCTACCAGTTTATGGTCCCTATATTACAAGATTTGTGCTGTAACATTGTTCTTGTAAACGAAAGGGAGGAACAAACACTATGAAAAAATTACTAGCGACAACATTAGCAGCAGCAACATTATTCGGAGTATCGTTCACTTCTGCAGACGCAGCAAGTTTAAATAAAGAAGTTAAAATTGAAAACAATCCACAAATTATGCAAATGGTAAAAGGCGATAACTATCAAGCAATCGCTTATAAGTTAATCGATCAAATCACAGTTCAAAATGGACAAATTGATTTAAGTAAATTAGAAAGCTTAGTGAATAAATCATTAAATGCGACAGATGCTAATAAAGTGATTCAACAACTGAAAGTAGTGCAAAAATCTAATACTACGAATCAATCAGTAGCGAAAGTACCATCAGCACCAGCAAAACAAACAACAACTAAAGCACCAACAGCTCCAACAAAACAAACAGCAACACCTGCAACAAAAGCGCCAACAACAAATACA
>DATMFE010000142.1:0-8714 GCA_035556295.1 Ureibacillus sp. | reverse complement strand
ACTGTTCAAGGGAATTACCTTGACAGGCATCCTTAAAAAACAGTATGATACAATAGACAAAATATGATTGGAGAGATATGAATGCTACTTGAAAAAACGACACGCATGAACTTTCTCTTCGACTTTTATCAAGCACTACTAACTGATAAACAACGAAGTTATATGGAACTTTACTACCTTGATGATCTTTCGCTTGGAGAGATTGCGGAGAGCTATAAAGTTTCAAGACAAGCGGTTTATGATAATATACGTAGAACAGAAGCAATGCTTGAAGAATATGAAGACAAACTAAAGCTATTTGAAAAATTTGGCCATCGTCAGCAAATTTTAGAAAAATTAACTGAAGCAATTAAAGACGAAAACAAAACAATTGAAGAAAAACTTTCATTATTGGATGAATTGAAAGAAACGGATTAGGAGGAGAGCTTATGGCTTTTGAAGGATTAGCGGAACGACTCCAAGGGACAATCCAAAAGCTTAAAGGTAAAGGGAAAGTTTCTGAACAAGACGTTAAAGAAATGATGCGTGAAGTTCGCTTTGCCTTAATTGAAGCGGACGTTAACTTAAAAGTTGTTAAAGAATTTGTAAAAAATGTTAGTGAGCGTGCAATTGGTTCAGAGGTAATGAAAAGTTTAACACCTGGCCAACAAGTTATTAAAATCGTTCAAGATGAGCTAACAACTTTAATGGGTGGCGAACAAAGCCCAATTAAATTCAGTACAAAACCACCAACAGTAATTATGATGGTAGGTCTACAAGGTGCCGGGAAAACAACGACAACTGGTAAACTAGCCAATGTATTAAGAAAAAAATACAATCGTAAGCCATTGCTAGTTGCTGCTGATATTTATCGTCCTGCAGCGGTACAGCAATTACAAACATTAGGTAAACAGCTTTCACTTCCTGTGTTCTCATTAGGCACTGATATTTCACCTGTTGAGATTGCTCGTCAAGCAATTGAGCATGCAAAAGAAGAGCACCATGATGTTGTGATTATCGATACTGCCGGTCGATTACATATCGATGAAGAACTCATGCAGGAGTTAAAAGATATTCGAGCTTTAAAAGAGCCGGATGAAGTCTTTTTAGTTGTCGATGCCATGACAGGTCAAGATGCTGTGAACGTTGCTCAAAGCTTTAATGAAACAGTAGGAATAACTGGAGTTGTGTTAACAAAATTAGATGGTGACACTCGTGGTGGTGCGGCGTTATCGATTCGTTCAGTCACTCAAAAACCAATTAAATTTGTTGGTATGGGTGAAAAAATGGATGCATTGGAACCATTCCATCCAGAACGTATGGCGCAACGTATTTTAGGTATGGGCGATGTATTATCACTCATTGAAAAAGCCCAAGCAAATGTTGATATGGAAAAAGCAAAAGAGCTAGAGCAAAAATTTATGACTCAAAGCTTTACTTTTGACGATTTCGTTGAACAATTGCAAGCATTGAAAAAAATGGGTCCACTTGAAGACATTTTGAAAATGATCCCTGGTGCGAACAAAATGAAAGGCCTAGACAATGTCAAAGTTGATGAAAAACAAATGGGCCGTCTAGAAGCCATTATTTACTCAATGACACCAGCGGAAAAAACAAATCCTGAAATTATTAATGCGAGTCGTAAAAAACGAATTGCTAAAGGATCGGGTACAACAATTCAAGATGTAAACAGATTGTTAAAGCAATTTGAAGATATGAAAAAAATGATGAAGCAAATGACAGGTATGACGCAAGGTAAAGGTAAGAAAAAAATGAAATTACCTGGGTTTAATTCGTTATTTAAATAGAATTATTGTTTCATTAACTTAATGAAAATAGCTAAAAATGAAGTGTTAAGAAAAAATACTTTACAAATAACAAAAACATTGATAATATACTATCTTGTGTGAAACTTATTCGGAGGTGCAATTAAAAATGGCAGTTAAAATTCGCTTAAAACGTATGGGAGCTAAAAAATCTCCTTTCTATCGTATCGTAGTAGCTGACTCTCGTTCACCACGTGACGGACGTCAAATCGAAACAGTTGGTACTTACAACCCACTAACTACTCCTGCTACTGTAAACATCGATGAAGAGAAAGCTCTTCAATGGTTAGCTAATGGTGCTAAACCATCTGATACAGTACGTAACTTGTTCTCAGAACAAGGAATCATGGAAAAATTCCATAACTTAAAATTCAGTAAATAATCGGAGGTGGCATTGTGCAGCAACTGATTGAAACAATCGTTAAACCATTAGTCGATTTTCCAGAAGAAGTTCGTGTTGAGACGGACGAGAATTCAAGTCGAATTGTTTATAAGCTTTTTGTTCATCCTGATGACAGAGGAAAAGTCATAGGCAAGCAAGGTCGTGTCGCAAAGGCGATTCGTACAATTGTTTATTCAGTAGCTAGCGGCCACCAAAAGAAAAAGACATACGTCGATATATTGGATTAAAGATAGTTAAACGTATTTCGCCAAACGAAAGCGCGAAACTAGATCAAAGAAGGGAGCCGATTTTGGTTTCCCTTCTTTTTACTATATTCATATTAGACATTTACGAACAAACTATAATGAGGTGAGTGTCATGGAATGGTTTAATGTAGGAAGAATTGTTAATACACATGGAATAAAAGGTGAAGTAAGAGTTATCTCTACAACAGATTTTGAAGAAGTTCGTTTTGCTCCAGGTAGTCGCTTAGCCATCTTCAAAAAGGATGATAAGAAGCCGACTTGGGTAACAATCGAAACTGCTCGTAAACATAAAAACTTTATCCTTCTTACTTTTGAAGGGCTTCATAATATTAACCTTGTGGAACATTTCAAAGAAAGTTTATTAAAAGTTACAAAAGATCAACTTGAAGAAGATGAACTACAAGAAAATGAATACTATTATTATGAAATAATCGGATGCGAAGTGTTTTCTGAAGAAGGAGAACAACTTGGTGTCATTACTGAAATTTTAGAAACTGGGGCAAATGATGTTTGGGAATTAAAAGCTCCAAACGGTAAAAAACATTACATTCCTTATATTGAGGATGTTGTAAAAGAAATCGATGTGGATGAAAAGAAAATTATCATTCATGTCATGGAAGGTCTTTTATAATGAATATTCATGTACTTAGTCTATTTCCGGATATGTTTACAGGGGTATTCGGTTCATCGATTCTAAAAAAAGCTCAAGAAAAGGGTGCTGTATCCCTAGCTGTTTCAGATATACGAGAGTTTAGTGATAATAAGCATAAACAAGTTGATGATTATCCATATGGTGGTGGAGCGGGAATGGTATTAAAACCTGAACCTATGTTCCAAGCTGTAGAAACTCTAACACAAGGAAAAGAACGGAAACCTCGCATTATTTTAATGTGTCCCCAAGGTGAACGCTTCACGCAAAAGAAAGCTGAAGAACTAGCGAAAGAGGAAGAACTCATTTTCCTTTGCGGCCACTATGAAGGCTATGACGAGCGAATTCGCAAATATCTTATTACAGATGAAATTTCTATTGGTGATTTTGTTCTTACAGGTGGCGAATTACCCGCTATGACAGTAATTGATGCTGTAGTAAGACTTTTACCAGGTGTGTTAGGACAAGAGGATTCACATATTCATGATTCGTTTTCAACTGGTTTGCTAGAGCATCCTCATTACACGCGTCCTGCTGATTTTAGAGGCATGACTGTGCCGGAAGTATTATTGTCTGGAAATCATGCGAAAATCGAAAAATGGCGCGAAGAAGAGTCTTTAAGACGTACCTTTGAAAGACGTCCTGATTTATTCGAGCATATTGAATTATCAGAATCTCAAAAAGCATTTCTAGAAACGCTAAAAAATAAGGGTTAACCGGATTATTTGTTGCAAAAATAAGTAGATTTGTGTTATGATACATTCTGTGCTTTCAATGAAGAGCACTTAATTACGGTGTTCCGCTGTAGTATTAACAGACTATAAGAGCATCTGTACGAGGAGAGAAAATTATGTCAAACATTATTGCAGAAATTACAAAAGGTCAACTTCGCACTGATCTACCTTCATTCCGTCCTGGTGATACTGTAAAAGTTCACGTTAAAATCGTTGAAGGTAACCGTGAACGTATCCAAGTATACGAAGGTGTTGTAATTAAACGTCGTGGTGGCGGTATTAGCGAAACATTTACTGTTCGTAAAATTTCTTACGGTGTTGGTGTTGAACGTACATTCCCTGTACACACTCCAAAAATCGAAAAATTAGAAGTTATCCGTCGCGGTAAAGTTCGTCGTGCTAAACTTTACTACTTACGTAACTTACGTGGTAAAGCAGCTCGTATTAAAGAAATTCGATAATAATTATGTTAGAAATGGGGGCTTTTTTCATGAAGAAAAGCTCCCTTTCTTTTTCGCATAACTAGTTCGAATTTTCTTATGAACTGCATAAACTATTATCAACTCGGCCTTTTTTTAGGCCGAGTTATATTATCGTTCTAATACTTGTATTTTATATCCAACTTGAAATAAAATGATGATAGATGGGGGGACATCTCTCGTGGAAAATATAAATGAGGAAAAGATTGAGAAAAAAGATAAAAAGAAAAATGAGCTTTGGGAATGGACAAAGGCACTCATTATTGCATTTTTAATTGCTGTTGTGATTCGCTATTTTTTATTTACACCTATTGTTGTAGATGGGGAATCAATGATGCCAACCTTAGAAAATGGCGATCGAATGATTGTAAACAAATTTGGTTATATGATTGGAGAGCCAAAACGATTTGATATAGTTGTATTCCATGCGCCAGAAGGAAAAGATTATATTAAACGTGTCATTGGCTTACCAGGTGATTATGTTGAATATAAAAACGATCAACTTTACATCAATGGTGAACCAATCGATGAACCATACTTAGATGTGTATAAATCGCAATTGCCAAAAGGCAATTTAACTCAAGATTTTACATTGCAAGACATTCCTGGTGTAGAACCGGATATTGAAGCAATTCCTAAAGATTATGTTCTTGTAATGGGGGATAATCGTCGAGGAAGTAAAGATAGCCGTCACATTGGGCTTGTTAATGTTGACAAAATCATTGGTAGTACAAATCTGATTTTTTGGCCAATTAATGAAATTCGATTTGTGGAATAATGTGTATACACGTGAATGGGGAGGTTCATTGCAATCTCCTTTTCTTTTTGCACAACTTAGGAGGTAATATACATGACAATTCAATGGTTTCCTGGCCATATGGCAAAAGCCAGAAGGCAAGTACAAGAAAATTTAAAACTCGTTGATATAGTATTTGAATTAATTGATGCGCGTTTACCAATTTCATCAAGAAATCCGATGATTGATGAAGTAATTAATCAAAAACCACGCTTGTTAATTTTAAACAAGTCAGACATGGCAGATGAATCCCAAACGCGTAAATGGGTGCAATATTTTGCAGATAAAGGCGATACAGCAGTAGCAATTAACTCCTTTGAAGGAAAAGGACTGCAAAGTGTTACAAAAGCAGCAAAAGAAATATTAGCACCAAAATGGGAACGCATGAAATCACGAGGTATGAAACCGAGAGCGATTCGTGCAATGATTGTTGGAATACCAAACGTTGGGAAATCGACGTTAATCAATCGTTTGGCTAAGAAAAATATAGCTAAAACAGGAAATATGCCTGGTGTAACAAAGGCGCAACAATGGATTAAATTCGAAAAAGACCTTGAACTATTAGATACGCCAGGGATTTTATGGCCGAAATTTGAAGATCAAGAAATTGGCCTTAAATTAGCGATAACTGGTGCAATTAAAGACGCTATAACGAATATGGAAGATATTGCAGTGTATGGATTAAAGTTTTTATCCATCCATTATCCAGATCGCATGAATGAGCGTTATGGAATCACTAGCGTTTCGGAAGATCTAGTTGAGACTTTTGACCATATTGGTAAATTGCGCCGTGTTTATGGACAAGGTGGAGAAATTGAATATGACAAAGTCGCTGAACTTATTGTCAGAGACATAAGAGAACAACATTTAGGGAAGTTATCCTTCGATTTTGTTGATGAACAAATAGAAAAGGAATCTAACTAATCTAACTTAATAAAAGTTGAAAAGAGTATTTGCTCATATACAGAACAAATACTCTTTTTTATGTTCACAAATAGTAATTTTTTAAAGAACTCTACATAAAAGCATAGAAATTTAAAGAAATTTGGTATTTTAGGTAAGGAATATTCCTTTTTTAATACTATTAATATGTTATCATAATAGATAGTCTACTAGATTGGAGGAGTACTATGTTGAAAAAGTTGATGGTCTTATTGATCGCATTTGTGTTCTTTATCGTTACATCGCCAAACCAACAAACAAGTGCTCAATCAATTTTTCCAGATACGAAAGGACATTGGGCTGAGGAAGCGATAGATTACCTATATCAAAAGAACATTGTCCGAGGATTACCGAATGGTGAATTTGGTATTAATGAAAAAATTAAGCGGAAAGATGCCGCAGTTATGATCGCACAAGCACGTGGTTTAGATACAACTACGGTTAGTAGCCAAAATCCATTTAATGATGTCAAACCGGGTAGTTACTATTATAATGCTGTCATTGCAGCTGTGAATGCGGGTTACTTAAATGGATATCCAGGTGGGAAATTTGAACCGAATGGTGAACTAACGCGTGAAGAAATGTCCAAAATTCTAGTAGTAGCTTATGATTTAAAGAATCAAGGTGGACCAGTCTTTAGTGATGTTCTGGTGAATTCATGGAGCTATAACTATATACAAACATTAATTTCAAATAAAATTACAAGTGGTATTTCAAATACAAAATTTGGTCCATTAAATCATATATCAAGATCTGAATTTGCAATGATGTTAGCAAGAGCTGAAGATGAACAGTTTAGAAATCAAGATGTAAATATAGTAGAAGTTACTTTTGACTCTATTTCTGAAGAAGCTGATTATGTTATTAAAAATTATAGTCCCAAATTCTACGAAATATTAAAATCTGTTGCAAAAGATAAAGGGAAAACGACAACACAATTAATAACAGAATGGAAACAACAAGAACTATTCGGAACAATCAATACATCAGTACATGAAATTACCCATGCATACCAAACAAAGGATTTTAACTCATTTAAAAATGGAGTTTACTACAATAATTACAATCATTTTGTAAACAATCAGAAATATGTAGTAAGTCACCAAAAAGAGAAAATTTACCCATCATCACTTATGGGAAAAACAATTCCAACTTCACTACAGACTTTTAGATGGAAGACCTATGTTTCTCCAGATGCAGATGAATTAATGGCTTCAATCCAAAATGGTGCTTATGGTATTTTAATAGAATATGAGGCTTACTATATTGGAGATCAAGCTGCTTACGATTCTTATGGATACCTAAAATCGTTGCCATATAATCGTTCGAAATGGCTAAATTATTATACTTCATTAGATGGTACAGCCTATTATGAATTTACTTATTTCATTTTAAACTATTTAAAATATGCTAAAACAAACAAACCAGATGTATACAACTATATAATGGCAGATAAACGTTTTAAAACTGCATTTAAAAATGTCTACACAAACTATAAGTCGCTTGTTGAGAAATCTCATCCTGCTAGAATTAATGAAATGATTAGTGACTTATCGAAAATGGATATTACAGCAAAATACAAAGAACCATATCTATATATAAATGGAAGTGGTATGGCTCCATATGTCGATGATGCACTATTAAATGTGAAAAATGAACTAAAGAAACCTGAATACCAAAATATTTTAAGTCAACTTTTAAAATAATGAAAGTTGATGAACTACTTACAATAGGGGGGAACACAAGTGTACTTTACATTGTGTTCCCTTCTTTTATTTTTTCATTGTATTAAAATAAAGAAATAGATCATTTCTTATATAGTTTTCTATTGTAAATGACGATATAAAGGACAAGACATTAAGGAAGTGTAATGATGAAAACAGTTAAAGAAATAACAATAGAGTTACAACAAACACAACAATATGAGGATTGGATGAAGGAAATTCAAAAGGATGAACGTGCAGGTGTACAAAAAGCATGGTCAACTTGGTTAAACCGTTACGAAAAACAGCAAAAACTAATCGAAGAGCATAATAAAAAAATCGAATTTGATCGTTCATTTCAACCTTTTGACGGTGCATTTGTTGCTGGTGTAGATGAAGCAGGTCGAGGTCCATTGGCTGGTCCGGTAGTCACTGCAGCAGTTATTTTGCCTGTGGACTGTGAAGATCTTTTGGGGATAAATGACTCGAAGCAATTAACAAAAATTCAACGCTCAAATTTTGCTGAAAAGATTAAACAATATGCGCTTTCCTATTCCATCCATTTTCAAAGCGTTCAAACAATTGATGAATTAAATATATACGAAGCAACAAAGCAATCAATGAAACAAAGTGTATTAAATTTACATATAGAGCCCCATTATGTCATTTTAGATGCAATGGAAATTCCAATAGAAATACCACAAAGCTCCATTATTAAAGGTGATGCAAAAAGTTTAGCAATTGCATCTGCTTCCATTTTAGCGAAACATGCTCGTGATGAATATATGGAACAATTACATACAAAGTATCCGCAATATGGTTTTGACCAACATGCAGGGTATGGAACAAAACAACACATAGAAGCGCTAGAGAAGTTTGGTCCAACAAGCCATCATCGTAAAAGCTTCGAGCCAATAAAATCTATGATTCTAAAGTAAAGGGTGAGATGATGAGTTTC
>DATMFE010000141.1:0-15023 GCA_035556295.1 Ureibacillus sp. | reverse complement strand
TTGTTTTGACGATAAAGAGAAATTTGGGAACTCTGTAATTGGATACATAATTGGAACGGGCGGTAAGCAAATGCAAGGAATATGATAGTACAGCGCAATATCAACGGCACCAAGAGCTTTAGGATGATAAATGATTAGATCGGCTCCTTGGGAAGCCAAGTAAAAATCATCCATACTTCTTCTGTAGGATGGAGCAATTTTTTCTTTTGAAAATTTCATTATTTTAAAAGGTGAAAACCTTTTACCATTAAGTATATCTTTTCCTTCCTTGCTCTCCATTATTGCCATCAAATCAGTGGCAGCGGGATGAAAGGAAACCTTATTTTCTTCAATAAAACGTTGAAACGTCGCACCTGTACAAATGACTACTTCATGTCCATTCTTAATCATCTCTCGAGCAAGTGCAATATAAGGCTGTACATCTCCTCTACTGCCTAACGTTAAAATTGTCACTTTCATAATTTTCACCCCCATAATAAATAATAAGAACACTTTGTACAAAATCGCTTCTCTCTTCCCTCACCGTACTTTGATGTATTTCTTAATAGTTAATTAAACTGCCTAGAATAATAATAACGTTAACTACTACCTTCTTACAGACCTTTATTCCATTTTTTAAGGCTTGAGATATAAATACTTGTTTCCGTCTAAAACCGAGCTGAATTTCAGCCTTCTACTCCATGACCATACTAATTAATATAGCTAATATAATTTTATAGTGTTGTTAAAGGAGCTAACATTAATAATGATAAGAAAAAAAGAATTTAGCCTTGTTTTTAATTACTCTATCGTTGTTCACTTCTAGTTTAATTTGGCTAAAATCAGGTGAATCTGACATCTCCTTATAGGGACCTTTAAAAACTCACATGGCTACTTCTTATATATTTTCTAAAAAGAGAGGCGAAAAGCGCTTATCTATAATATTTGACTTCCACAAGGGAAACCTACCTCATATGAAATCCCAACATTAAAAAAAGAGAGGTAGGTTTTTAATGCAAAAGAACCATATTGATTTAACGTCTGCTGAAATTTCTTGCTTATGGAGCAGTTATCTAGCTGATAGTATGTTTATTTGCGTCTTTAAATATTTCATTCAACATATTAAAGATGAGGAAATTAAGAACCTAGTTGAACATGCATTAGATTTATCCCAACAACATGTGGAAATTATTCAAGGAATTTTTAAAACAGAAGAAATAGCTATTCCTCAAGGTTTTAAGGATCAAGATATTAATTTAAAAGCAAAACCATTGTTTACTGATAACTTTTGCCTATTTTATGTGAAAAATATGGCTGAGGGTGGCCTTATGGTAAATGGAGATATTCTCCCTAATATTTATCGGGAGGATATCTATTCCTTTTATTCAAAATGTCTTACGTCTACTCTTGAACTACATGGAGAGACAACAAATCTTTTGTTAGAAAAGGGATTAGCCGTAAGGCCTCCTAAGATTCCAAAGCCAGAGAAAGTTGAATTTATTCACAAACAATCCTTTTTATTTGAATTTTTAGGTGAACGACGGCCGCTAACTGGTCAAGAAGTCACGCACCTTTACTCTAATATGCAGACAAATGCCATAGGAGCTGCCATTGCTTCTGCTTTTACTCAAGTATCTTCTTCTAAAAAAATTCGTGAACATGTTAAAAGAGGCAAAGACATATTAGAAAAACACACAAAAGTTATGAATTCGTATTTAGAATCTTATGATTTGCCCGTTCCGATATCCTACAAAGATGAAATTACGACTTCAAAAGAGGCACCTTTTTCAGAAAAGTTAATGGTATTTCATATCGCTATGAACGTTACAGCAAGAATAGGGATTTATGGTATTTCTATTTCCCAAAGTCAAAGAAGTGATTTAACCATTGATTATTCTAGGTTATTAACAGAAATCATAGCTTATGGAGAAGATGGAGTAAATATTATGATTGATAAAGAATGGGTAGAGAAACCACCTATGGCAGCTGATAGAAAGAAATTGAGGAAATAACGTGTTTTCAGTGTAAATAGAAAATAGGGAGCCCGCGAAACAATAATATCACCAATTAGAAAAGGAGTAATTTATTGAAGTTATTTACTATGAAAGTCATTGCATAGGCTGAAAATAAGCATAACATATATCAAAAATCCCAGAAAAGCTATTGTCCTCTATCAACTAGCTTTTCTGGGATTTTTAATTACATGAGTTGTTACTCGGCAAAATCACAAATGAAATAGGTGAAAATCTAGAAAAGTTGACTGTAATAGCCTTTTAAATCTAATCATCCCTTGTGTATAATGTTATTGTGAATAAATATTATGTATTAAAGAGGTTAAGTATGAGAAATAAGGTTTATAGACTAACGAAGAGACTATCCTCAGTTCAAATAATTGTTCTATATTATGTTTCAGCTGTTGTGATTTCAAGCATTTTATTAGCTTTGCCTATCACGGTGAAACCTTCTGCCCACATCAGCATCGTGGATTTAGTGTTTACTTCTGTTAGTGCTATTAGTGTAACGGGTCTTTCTACTATCCCTATGAATGAAGTTCTTAGCGTTCCGGGAACTTTCATTTTTGCCTTTATCCTTCAATTTGGAGGAATTGGTGTAATGGCTCTTGGAACATTTTTTTGGTTGCTACTAGGAAAAAAAATTGGTTTGCGAGAACGAAAACTAATTATGACGGATCAAAATCAGTTTACTCTTTCTGGTTTAGTTCAATTAATGAGACAAATTTTATTTTTAATTTTATCTATTGAATTTATAGGAGCTGCTGTGTTAGGACTACATTTTTTAGAATACTTCCCTACCTGGGAAGAAGCTTTTTTACAAGGCTTCTTTGCATCAGTAAGTGCTACTACAAATGCGGGGTTTGATATAACAGGTTCTTCTTTAATCCCCTTTGCTCACGATTATTTTGTCCAAATAGTAAACATGATTTTATTAATAGTTGGAGCAATAGGCTTTCCTGTATTAATAGAATGCAGATATTTCCTTAGAGAAAAAGGATATTTTATGAGAGGTCGTGCTAAGAGTAAACGCCCCTTTCGTTTTTCTTTATTTGTTAAACTAACAACCTTTACATTTTTTGCATTAGTTCTTTTCGGCACAATAGTTATTTATTTATTTGAATTTAATCATTTCTTTGCTGCAAAGACTTGGGATGAAGCCTTCTTTTATTCGCTATTTCAATCAGTTACAACTAGAAATGGTGGGCTTGCTACTATGGATGTTAGTGAGTTTTCTACCCCTACACTTCTTGTAATAAGCACTCTTATGTTTATTGGAGCATCGCCAAGTAGCGTAGGTGGAGGGATACGTACGACTACTTTTGCAATTATGATTTTAAGCATTTACTCTTATTCAAAAGGAAATAGTACAATAAAGGCTTTTAAAAGAGAAATAGTACATGAAGATATTACAAAATCATTCGTGGTTATTGCAACAGCTGTTATGATTTGCGGGATTGCAGTTATAATACTTACATATCTTGAACCACACTTTTCAGCATTAGAAATCCTTTTTGAAGTTTCATCAGCCTTTGGAACCACAGGCCTTTCGATGGGAATAACACCCGAACTGAGTACTCCGGGAAAGGTAGTTATTATTATATTGATGTTTATAGGACGAATTGGCATTTTTTCATGCTTATTCTTAATAAGAGGAAAAGTTAAAGAAGAAAAATATCATTATCCAAAAGAAAGAATTATTATTGGATAAAAATTTTCCGATTGAATTCTCCTTTTATTTTTAATAATTTGCTCCTTTATTTTTTCTTCTAGACTCGTATAAGTATAGTGATTGAGTCGACGTTTAAAGTTTTTATTAAAAGCTATAAGAATTTGCTATCTAAAAGGTCTACATCGTATCCATCTTAGAATGAGAAAAAGCTACTGATCGGGGGGGTCAGTAGCTTTTTCTGTTTATTGAGAGCTAATACAGAATAATGATTCATCCATCTTGTGTAGTTTGATTAGCGTATAAATTTTTATTTACAAATACTAAAAAATCTCCTATTCTCAACAGTAATTTTCCCAAGAATACTTAGATAGGCTACTGAAGATTGGTAGGATTTTGTTTATTATTTTGATTGATTTCTTTAAATATATCTGAGGATTCATTAGACATATTTAAATTTTGAGGAGAATCACTCGCTTGAGAAGTCACTGGCATATATAGGTGCATTAATTGTTTAAAATCTCCTATAGTCAAAGGCTTTGCATCTTTTTGAAGTTCATATCCTAGTTGTCCATTGGGTTCAATTGTCGCTGTTTTGACATCCTGAATGTTCGAGACCCCTTGGTTACGTAATCTCATTTCCAACTGATCGACCGTTAAACGTAGTTTTTGAAGTTGTTTAGTTTCTAACTGCCCATTTTCTATAACTGTTTTAGATTTACCTGTAAGGAATTTCTCAAATGCATTAGATTTTAATTGTAAATATTCTAAAACTAAAATAGCCAGAACAAATATAGCTGCTCCTCCAATTGCTTTCACCATACTTTTTTCAACAATTGGTTGAACAATAATCGTCCCTAGTGAAATCATTACGACAGTTTGCGCTAATGTCATTTGAGCAATAGATTTTCTCCCAGCTATTCTTAATAACAATATTCCGGCCAGGATAAGAATAACTGACTGCCATATAAAATTCATATTGTCACCCTTTCCTAATAAATAATAGTCTTTTTAGAGTAAGCTTTTAAAGGTTTATTTATGCTTTAATATCAAAAAAAGCAGTTAATATGTTTGTACAAAAAGACCATCATCTTCTAGCCACTCAGCTAGGAAAACAGAATGATATTCAAAAATTCCCTGGGTTTCTAATTGTGTCCTCAACCAGGACTCTTCAAATCCTAGATCTTTTAGTTCATTCCATAATACTTTACCATCTCGTATAAGTGTAACCGGGACATAAATAGGCTTTATAGGCAAACTAAAATCTTCTTGAGTTGTTTTTTGGTATTTTGTTTTTTTAAGAATACTAATTGAACCGTTCGCTTCCAAATAACAAAAAGCAACTTCTCGAATAGAAAATGTTTCACTTTGTCGCAGTAGACTTTGTAATTGGTTAATGTTCATCCGATTTTTCTTTAATTCTTCATAATCAACTCTGCCGTTGTTGATAAGAGCAGATGGTTTCCCTTCTACCATGCGACGAAACCACAAGTATTTTTGTCCCAGATACTCAACTACAAAAAGCAAAATAGCCCAAAGTCCCATAGAATAGATAATGTAGAAAATACCTATCTGATGATCATATAAAGCGTTTCCTAACAGTTCTCCCAGGACAATAGAAGCAATAAAAGTAAAGGGTGTGATTTGATTAATGATCTTCTTTCCGACAAATTTAACAATAATAAAAAGCAGAAAAAAACCAACCGTAAGTTCAATTGTTAGATACATGATCTTCATATCATAAATGCTCCAATCTAATAAAAGATCTTGAATAGTATTATCTATTTTTTAGCTATTGCCTCTAATTATTCTTAAGCTCATAAAAGGAATTTCTATTTCTCAAGAGAATAGCTTTAAACAAATTCATTGCTGTTTTAGGTATCAGAAGAGAGGGATATTATTCATTTATAGGAGGATGTTGTGATGGAAAATGATAAAGAATTGAAAAAAGCAATGGATTAATGGGCACAAATCATTCAAGATCCACAAGTTCTGATGGCTTATGATGATATAATTCGGAACTCCCTAGTATATGAGAACCTGACGTCAAAAGAAGCTGAAAAACAAGGAGAAAAGAAAGGTGTTAGGAGAATAGCTTTAGAAATGATAAAAACGGGATGAATAACGAAACAATATCTGAATTAACTGCATTACCGAAAAAGAGTTTGAACAGCTTCGCGGGCAATAAACCTGAACCCTGGAGAAGAAGTCATATATCCGAATACCAGGGTTTCATTCTATTATTTCACTATCACTAATTATGTATGATATTTACAAGGTAATGACTATAACGATAGCATACATCCATATACCCTTTTATTTTTCTGTATTAAAATCGAACCCTACTTATACAATACCTAAAAAACCCATTAAATTATAGATGAAATAGACGTTTGAATCGTTTAATAGTGTTTGTTTGTTCTTCTGAAGAAGTATCTGGTGACTGATTTAAACTCATCATTTTTCCTAGTTCACTGTACCTTTCTTCTAATTGGACTTGTTGAAGAGCCATTTGAACGTGAATGCTTTTGACATTAGTAGCTTTCATCTTTAAAGCTGAGCTGAAATTATCAAGCGCCATGGATTTTGCAGTATTATGTGCTTCTAACAGAATATTTTTATCTCCGAGACGTAAAATAGTCTCTGGACACGGTATATCAATTAGTTCAACCTGATTTAAAGCTAAAACAGAGACATCTTCATTGTGCTCAGGATCCATCAATTCCAGCATTACGTAAACATGATTACGCATAATAAGAAACTGCTCATAGATAGTTTGTTTTAACATAGGATTTTTTGCTGAACAATAATAATAGGCTAATTTTTTTAAAACACCTTTATGCGTCATTAAATGCTCTGACATCAAGCTTAAATCAATTGCTTTTAAAATCATTCTGCATCTTCTCCCTTCATTTATATTCAATTTATATATAGTTCTATATGGTGTTGAATATACCACCAGCTATTACTTTAAGGGAGATGTTATAAAAAAAGGATAGCTTTTAGCCACCCTTTTTTATATGTTTTCTTTTTATTATGAAGCCAGTTTTTTGCATTCTTCTGCACAATTTAAGCAAGCTTCTGCACACTTTTGACAATGATCATGATTATGTTTTTTACACTCATTTCCACAAGCTTCACAAATTGTTGCACATACCTGAGCTAATTCAGATACAAATGGTGTATTTCTTCCTAGGGCTTGTTCTAAATAAGCACAAATATCTGCGCACTCTCGATCTAAGCGAATACATTCGGCCATCATTTTGACATCTTCTTCTTTTAAGCATGCATCATAACAGTGATTACATGCCGTCATGCATTCATGTAACGTTTTAATAACAGACTGATAATTTTCATGTGACATATTAAAGCTCCTCCTTCAATTTTATCTCTCTTTATTACAATAGACTTCCTATTCTTTTGTTAAACGTACAAATTCATAGATGAAAATTTTTTATTATTTTAAAAGAATATTATTCCCTGCTTAATATAGCCAAATGGTTATAAACTTATAAAAATTCTCTTCCCACCAAATAGCTGTTATAAAAGACGTTTTTTAATCCCTTGTTAAGGGAATTAAAGTAGAAATTTAAGAAAAAGAAGGGGGGAAGATGTCAAAAATGAGCAGAAAAGAAAACTATGGAGAGATTGAAATAGGTAAATACGAATTGTTCTTTAAAAAGAGTTATAAAGTTATAAATACGATTAATGACTTCTTGATAGGTATCTGGTTCCTGATTGGGAGTATTTTATTCTTTTATGAGTCCTTAAAAAACATAGGGGTTTGGTTATTTGTGCTCGGAAGTGTGCAATTACTCATTCGTCCAACGATTAAATTAGTACATGATTTTCATTTACGCAAATATTTAAAGGAAGGTTATCATAATAAATAATCTTCCTTATAAAGAACTATATTTTGAATACTTCATATATTCTCGTTCACATTTTTAGAAACATGGATATATAACTAAAAATATATGTAAGCTAGTGAATCAGCTCCAATACTTTCCTTGGAAAGGACTGAGTACACTAATCAGCCACAAATATCTCTGACAAAAAAGGTTAATTCATTATATTATCCTATAATTAAGACTGAAGGTTTGAATAATACTATAAATAACAATTTGAAATATTCCAAAACTTATGTTTAAAATTATAATAGTAAAATTAAGTCTTTCTAAAACTACTTAATTTTCATTTAAAATATAAAGGAGGAAGATCGTGAAGAAAACAACACCTATTTTTTGGATATCTTTAATTATTAGCGTTTTATTTGTAGGCTGGGGTATATTAAAACCAACTAATCTACTTCATGTCATGACCACCGCCGAAAGTTATTTGCTTAATCGTTTTGGCTGGTTTTATCAATTTTCTGCTACATTCTTTTTAATCTTTGCCTTAGTATTAGCTTTTAGTCGATTTGGAAAAATAAAACTTGGCAAACCCCATGAAAAACCTGAGTTTAGTACCCCTACTTGGTTCGCTATGTTATTTAGCGCTGGGATGGGAATTGGTTTACTTTTTTACGGAATTTCTGAGCCAATCTCCCACTATGCTACACCCCCTTTTGGGAAACCTCAAACTACTGAATCTGCAAAACTGAGTCTAGAATATACATATTTACACTGGGGATTTCATGCTTGGGCGATTTATGCTGTAGTAGCACTTGCCTTAGCCTATTATAAATTTCGAAAAAACATGCCTGGACTAATGAGCGCAACTCTAACCCCTCTTATTGGAAATAAGAGCAAAGGACCAATTGGCTACGCAGTAGACATCATAGCTGTGTTTGCTACCATATTTGGGGTGGCGGCATCTTTAGGATTAGGAGCTTCACAAATAAATAGTGGATTCCACTACCTAACTGGCATGCCTATTAGCTATAAAGTTCAACTCGTTATCATTGGAATTACAACTATTTTATTTATTACATCTGCAGGAACTGGTGTTTCAAAAGGGATCAAATACTTGAGCAACACTAACATGGTTTTAGCTGTCATTCTATTTGTTTCTTTTCTTTTTCTTGGACCTACCCAATACTTAATAGAGCTTTTTTCTACAACCTTTGGTTCCTACGTTCAACAATTACCAAGCATGGGGCTGCGATTTGCTCCATTTAATTCTGACAATAACCAGTGGGTAAAAGATTGGACCATTTTTTACTGGGCTTGGTGGATATCATGGACTCCATTTGTGGGAACTTTCATTGCACGCGTATCTAAAGGAAGAACGGTTCGTGAATTTATTATGGCTGTATTAATCGTTCCAACACTTGTATGCTCAATATGGTTTGGCGTATTTGGAGGTACCGGTATTTATTTTGATTTTGTGAAAGGATTAGATGTGGCAAAACAAAGCTTAGAAACGTCTCTATTCTTTGTGTATGATCAAATGCCGTTTGGAGGTTTTCTTTCTACCATCTCTGTAGTCCTTATTTTGATGTTCTTCGTGACCTCTGCAGACTCGGCCACTTTTGTTCTGGGGATGCAAACTACAAATGGGAATTTAAATCCACCTTTCTTTGTTACATTTATTTGGGGAATCATTTTAGCTGCTATTTCAGCAATTTTATTAGGTACAGGTGGCCTGCAAGGCATGCAAGCAGCTATTATTGTCAGTGCATTGCCCTTGGGGATTGTTCTTCTATTCATGTCCTATGCATTAATTAAGTCCTTCCGACAAGAAGTTTCTGAAGATAAAAAGCAAAATAAAAAAACTGCTTAACTTATTTCAATAGGAAGTTTTAAAAGGTTTATGATTTATTGTCAAATGGGTATTTATATTTTTGTTTGAGGGAAACTTTATATTAAACATCAGGTATGTAAGCTATGTGAAAGGTTGTTTCCTTGCTAAGAGGAAACAACCTTTCTCTTCTTGCATGTTTGTAAGCACAAACTTACTTTTCTCTGATTGAAGTTGTATTCAAATTTATATTATTTAGCATTATATAAGTAATTTATTACTTATTAATGCTACTTTAGGAAAATATTAGCTATAATAAACAAAGTTATAAGAAAAGCCGTATATCTCTCAAGGTGACAGAAACCTATCCATAAAGAGAATATACTCTTAACAATACTTGGAAAATGAAGCATAATTTTAGTTTTAAAGAGACAAAGGAGCATAAAAATGGTTACATATTGGATTATTTTATTAGCTATTGCTGTAGGTGTAGTGTTTATCGCAGAAAAAATGAAACAACCTTATCCCACTTTCCTTGTAGTAATAGGACTAATCATTGGTTTGGTACCAATTCCTGCATTGAGAGAAATAAAAAGTTATGCAGCCAATGATACCGTGTTTCAAACGACCGTTATTTTTATCTTTTTATCAGCTTTGTTAGGGGATGCAGCACTTAAACTGTCCTTTGATGAATTAAAACGCAATAAGAAATCGATTTCTTTATTAGCTTTTTTAGGTACGTTTCTTACCTTCTTACTAGTTGCTGCTTCTACTTATTTTTTCTTGCACCTTTCTTTACAAGAAGCCTTAATTTTCGGTGCACTTATGGCAGCTACTGACCCTGTATCCGTTCTAAGTATTTTTAAGTCAATGGGTCTAAACAAGCGCCTATCCATTGTGGTCGAAGGAGAAAGTTTAGCAAATGACGGAGTTGCTGTTGTACTATTTCAAATTGCTGTGGTAACTACTGCCTTGAGCTTAACAGGTACATTGAATGCGCTGCTTGAATTTCTGAAAGTTGTAAGTGGAGGCATATTGATTGGTGGAGTGTTTGGTTTATTAGCTTCTCGTATTACATCTAAGATTGATCATTATTTAGTGGAGACTGGATTATCGATGGTTCTATTTTATGGTACGTTTCAGCTTGCTGAACACTTTGATGTTTCTGGGGTAATATCTGTAGTAGTAGGTGGCGTAATCTTAGGAACTTATGGACGAAACGTAGGTATGTCAGATCTAACACATGAAAAAGTGAATTCCTTTTGGGAAACGATTGCCTTCCTCTCCAATGCGCTTATTTTCTTACTAGTAGGATTAGAAGTGAGTCGTATTGATTTTTTAGATAAAGGATGGCTTATCGTTGGAAGTATTCTTATTGTTCTTTTAGCACGTTTTCTCGCTGTCTATATAAGCTTAGCTTTTGATAAATCCATTCCAGCTTCATGGAAACCTATTATTTCATGGGGAGGATTAAAGGGATCTCTTTCAATTGCGCTTGTTTTAGGCATTACACCCGAATTTGAAGGGAAAAATCTGTTATTAGCAATGACATTTAGTAATGTAGTCTTTTCTCTTCTTGTTCAAGGAACAACACTAAAAAAATTAGTTTCATTTTTGAATGTAAAATAAACGCCTATACTAAAAGAAAGCTGATGTTATGTTTGAAACTTTTCTTACACCCATTCGTATATCCATAAGGAACAACCTTACTCCTTTTTTAGTCAACATACAATAAATACGCGATAGAAAGCGTACAAGGAGGAATTAGATGGAATCAAAAATGAGTTGGTGTATTAAAAACCCTTCGTTTTATTTGGGAGCTGTTTTATTTCTCATTTTTGGTAGCCAATGCGTTATGGGATATATAAAAGAACATCAATTCCACGTTTTGGAGAGCATATTGAGTATCATAGGTGTTTTTATGATTGTTCTACCGTTGAAAAAGAAACTTGCTCCTCATTCACCAAAAAGCACTTAGTTAGATAACTAAGTGCTTTTTGGTGATGAAAATATTCCTCTCTAACCTATATACCCTCCTTTTTATATACATGTAAATAAAGCTTGTAAAAGTAAGGAATGCCTACCGTTTCAGTTATACATTATCCTTTTTCCAATTTTTCTTTAGTACCTTTTGAATCTTGAATTAGAAAAGAGGTTCCCGTCATTAAACAGTTAAGAAAACAAAACTTAGTCAGAGAATATTGAAATCCATATACGAAATAAAAGTATAAAAAAAGGACAAAACTAAAATAGAAAATGCCTTTCAAAATTAAATTATGAGGAGAATTCACGTTAACTACTCCTTTTACAATCATTTGAAATTGAAATCTCTCTTATATGATATAGAACGTTCTTATAAAACAATTAGAAAAATGATCGGTAATGTAGCAAGGCTTAGGGAGGTACTAATTAACGTTGCACTTGATACAAACTCCGGCTCTGTATTAAATTGAAGCGCGTACATAGTTGTATTAGCAGCTGTGGGCATAGCAGCCATAATAATCATAATTTGTTTAACCATTTCATCCACCGGTAACAGAAGCGTTAGTATATAAGCGATAAATGGTGAGATTACAAGCTTGATAGCTAATGACCATGAAACTTTTGCTTTGGCTAAATTTCTAATTGATATTTTAGCAAGCTGCATGCCAAGTACAATCATGATGGTAGGAATAGCTGCACCGGCCACTAAATCAACCGCTTCTTTTACAGAGTTGCTTAATGGAATATGAAGAAACTGAAATATAGCTCCTAAAAGTCCCCCATATACAATTGGTATCCGTCGAACTGCGTCAATGGCTGATTTTATACCATTTCCTTGTGGACTCCCTTTAGCGGCATAATAAACTCCAACTGTACACATGACCAGTTGCTGTATGACCATGAGAATAATGGCAGAGTCTAAGCCTGTAACGCCAAAAAGTAATAAAACAACAGGTGTACCGTAGTTTCCATTATTCATAAATGAGGACGCTAGTATCATTCCACAGGTTTCTGAAGTAGAATATCGCTGGAAATAAGCAATAATATAGACGACAGCAATTAATGCAAAGCAAAGTGCAAATGTGTATAACGTAAGATATAAGTAATCAATCGTAAATTTGGTTGTGTAAAATGTTTTGAACACTAGAACTGGAGACATTAAATAAAGTGACATTGTTGAAATCGTTTTTGTATCAAATCCTATTTTCTTTTGTCCAATAAATCCAAGTGCAAAAATCCCGAAAATAGGAAGAAGGATTGTTAAGAACTCCATGTTTGTTCACCTTCGTCATTTTTTCTTTGTTAGTTTCCAAATGAAAGACCTAGAAAATTAAAAATCTAGGTCTTTCATTTAAACTGATCAATTATAAATTTAGAACAATGATACGTTCTTCAGTCATTTCTTCAATTGCATACTTCGGCCCTTCTTTTCCGTTACCGCTCTTTTTCACGCCGCCATATGGCATATGGTCAACACGATACGCTGAAGCATCATTTACAATTAATCCGCCTACTTCGATTTCGCGAGCTGCTTTCATAGCAAACTGTAAGTCGTTCGTAAAAAGGCCTGCCTGTAACCCATAGTCAGAATCATTTACCTTTGAAATCACTTCATCAATCTCATCATATTGAGCAATAGCTACTACCGGCCCGAATACTTCTTGACGACAAACTTTCATCTCATCATTTACATTGGTCAAAATTGTAGGAAGATAGAAAGCTCCGTCACGCTTTCCTCCTAGTTCAATTTTTGCCCCTTCTTCCACTGCTTCTTTTACCCATTCTTCTACTCGTTCTGCTTCTTTAAGACGAATCATAGGTCCAATATCCGTTTGCTCATCCATTGGATTACCGACTACTAACTTTTCTGTTTTTTCTTTTAGCTTATTAACAAAAGCAGGATAAATATTCGTATGAACATAAATTCGTTGAACGGAAATACAAACTTGCCCTGCATTATTAAAGCTTTTTTGAGAAATTAAAGATGCAGCTTTTTCTAAATCAGCGTCTTTATGTACGACAGTAGCCGAATTATTTCCTAGTTCAAGTGAAACTTTACGTAAACCTGCCTTAGATCGGATGAGTTCTCCTACTCTTGGGCTTCCTGTAAACGTAAACATATTAACATCTTGGTTTTCTAATAACCATTGACCAATTTCCGATCCATCCCCGGTCAATACTTGAAGTCGACCTTTTGGCAGGCCTGCTTCTTCCATTAATTCAGCTAGCTTGAGCGCACAAATTGGAGTGACTTCAGCAGGTTTTAATACTACGCTATTCCCAGCTGCAATGGCCGGTCCAAGTTTATGACAAACTAGATTGATAGGTACATTAAACGGAGTGATAGCTGCGACAACTCCAACCGGGACTTTTACTGTAAAAGCCATACGATTCTCTGAGCCTTGAGCCGACTCAACAGGCACACCTTCTCCATGAATACGCTTTGCCTCTTCCGCTGAAATTTGTAAAGTTGTAGCCGCGCGCTCAACTTCTCCGCGAGATTCACGAATAGACTTTCCAACTTCAACAGCCAAAATTTCAGCAAATTCTTCTTGACGGCTTAGCAGTAGCTCAGCAGCCTTCATTAATACTTGATAGCGTTCGTACGGTGAAAAAGTATTTTTTAATGCCTCTTTCGCGCTGGCCACAGCTTTATTTACATCATCTTTTGTAGCTACTGAGATTTCAGCTGCAGGCTGCTGTGTATATTTATTTAAGACTTCCATTTTTTCTGCTGTTGTTTCCCATTCCCCGTTTACATATAAACCATATTGTTTGACTTGAGTTAAACTCGTCATTATCTCCACATCCCCAATTGTATTAGCGTTTTATCTTGTAAGTTCAATATTGTAATGATATTTGTCACTGCGATATTTTGTTACCGTAAATTCAAGTGGCTTATCATCAAAACCGTAACTTACTCTTGTCATTTCGAGTAAAGCTTCTCCACCTCGTATACCTAATAGATCTGCTTCATAAATCGTTGCATTAATAGCAGATACCTTCTCTTTGGCTCGTTTTAAGAAGATTTCATTCTCTTCTAGCACTTCATAAAATTTTGCACGGTTTAAATCTTGTTCAACTAGTATTTTCCCAATATGCATTGGCCAGCAAGAACGTTCAATTGCAATAGGTACTTCATCGGCAAAACGAATTCGTTCAATGACTAAAACCTCTTCTCCAGCGTCCAATTCCAGCATGGAAGTCTCATGATATAAATCTTTTTTAAAATCAGTACGAATGAGTTTTGAATTCGGTGTTAATCCTTTTTCCGCCACTTCTTCTGCTAGTCCTTTGAGCTTGCCTAAGCTGCCGCCAATAAGAGGCTGAGGCTTTACGATTGTCCCCCTGCCTTGTTTTTTTTCTAGCAGTCCATCCTGTACTAACATAGAAATAGCTTGTCTTAAGGTAGTACGGCTTACGTCAAATTCTTGCATTAACTCCTGTTCTGTTGGAATTAACGTATTGGGCTTCCAAACTTTCTCCTGTATACGTTTAATTAAGACATCTTTTACTTGAAGATAAAGCGCGATATTTTTATTAGAACCTATTGTATCTTTCATGTTCTCAAACTCCTTTTAAGTTAGCGTTTGGTATTATTATATAGTAGTGGCTAACTTTTACTGTAGCAGAGAAGTATGATCTTCTTAGACATACACCTTTGTTTCTAGATTAAGCATACGTCCTAGTTCAATTAG
>DATMFE010000140.1:0-3386 GCA_035556295.1 Ureibacillus sp. | reverse complement strand
CGTTGCTCTTGCTCAAAAAGAAGCAGAAGCAACTGGCTGTCAAATCGTTGTGACAAACTCAGCAGAAGAAGCAATCAAAGATGCAGATATTATCTATTCTGATGTTTGGACTTCTATGGGGCAAGAAAAAGAAAACAGCATTCGTTTAGAAGCATTCAAAGACTATCAAATTAATGCAGAATTAGTGAAACATGCAAAATCAGATTACTTATTCATGCACTGCTTACCAGCACACCGTGAAGAAGAAGTAACAGCAGAAGTGATTGACGGTCCAAACTCTGTCATCTTCCACCAAGCTGGAAACCGACTTCATGCACAAAAAGCGGTGCTTGTGGATTTAATGTCTAAATAAAGTGAAACTTCCATCAGTGGGGGGCTTTCATCCCCCACTGATGGTTAGTTGAACCAATCGGACCTTTACGGGCAGTTGTCCCCACCTATCTTCTCTGTTTTCTCCTAAGATTGAGGTGAGGGTCTTACTGCCCGTTAAGTGTGGGATAAAATAAACTAGAAGCTGCTCATTCGGAGCAGCTTCTTTTTGTGCGACGGAATCTCGCCAATTATTCTGATATGTTCTTTACATTTAGTTTCTTTGTTATATAGCCAAAGAAAGTTGTCATAAATAGGACGCCTACAACCATAATAATTAAGCTGCTTGTTAAATAAGCCGGATTCATACTTAATAAAACGTCGTTTCTAAACCAAGATTGGAACGGCAGCCCTAAGCCAAGTAAAACACTAAAGAACAATACTTTAGTCTTCCAGCCTTTCCCTTTCATCTTTTTAATGGAGCTGTTAACGAACAAACGCAACAATCCTAAACCTGTACCAACTGCAAAGAAAATTAGTAAAAATACTTTAACATCTTCATTTAGTATAAACGCTTTGGCAATCATTCCAACAGCTATTAAAAACGTTATCATCATAATCATATTTGACTTTTTCATTTGAATCACCTTCCGTTTTATTAAATGCCATTCAACACAGTGTTGAATGCTATGCTTTTAGTTTATTTTATTGATAGAATGAAGGCAATAAACAAAAAATGTGTAACTGTTCATTAGTACGGAGGAAGTAGCATGAAGTCAATTTACGATGAAATGATTGAAAAGACGAAAGAGAAAATTCAAAAAAGCTTTTTGCAGTTACTAAAGGAAAAGCATTTCATGAAAGTATCTGTTCGAGACATTACAACAGCCGCAGCGATTAACAGGGGAACTTTTTACTTACATTACCAGGACAAATATGATCTCCTTAACCAGATGGAGGAAAACTTACTAGGGGGACTTGAATTACATTTACAGCGTCTAAAACCAGATGTCTTGCTACAACAAGCAGAAAAAGGACAAATTTCTATGCTTGCTGTTGAAGTATTCCGCTATATTCAAATTAATGTAGAACTCTTTCAGGTGTTTTTAGGGGAAAATAATCACTTTGGCTTCCATAAACGGCTTAAACAATTTTTCGTTAATCACTTTGGGGAAAAAATGATGCAAAATGAGGCGTTTTTCCGGAACTTGGATATTCCAAATGATTATTTATCTTCATTTGCTACCTCGGCTTTTTTAGGGTTGATTGAGCAATGGCTTCATAATCACTTAGCCGAATCGCCTGAGGAAATGGCCGATATGTATATTCAAATCATCTTTTTTATAAGGAGTTTGTAATTTAGTTGGTTAAATGAGAGCAGTTGAAGGCATTATCGAATGGATAAACATCGTTGTTATAGCCTTTTATCTTTAATGTTTGGAGTTGCTTCTATTCAGCAGGGATGGGATTATAAAATATATTTGAATATTCTCCTAGTGTGGGGTGGGGGAGGTCTTGTATTTTTCATAATAAGTTTCTAGTTTACTGTGAAGCTTAAACAAAAGTATGAATTAGTTGAGGGATAACTTAGAAGTTCCTTTAACCATGTATTGGAAAAATAACTCTATCACTGGATAAGTATAGTTTAGATAATGTGGAGAAAATGTAAAAAACACTGGAAGTCATAACTAAGATAGCAGGTTAAATAATACACAAAAACGCATGGATAATTATAAAATCCATGCGTTAGATTTACGCATAACGTTAGCTTATTAAACGAAATTACCATTACTTCAATAAGAAAAAGCGATACTTCTTTATTGGAAGTATCGTCCCTGTTAGCTCAATCACAACATATCGTCTTATTTCAGTTACAAATTATCATAAGGGAGTTTTATACTAATTCGCATTCATGTGCCCCCATGGAAATATTCAATCTATACTAGCAATAAGTGGTTATTCAATAGACTCTCATCCTTATTATGTTCTATGCCAGGATACTTCAGCTTTTGATATGCTAATATTTCTTTATCCAGTTCTTGACTTAATTCAATCGTTTCGTGATGTTGAAACCCTTTTTGTTCCCAAATTTCTACAAGTTCATTTTTTAATAAACTAATTTTCTCTTCAATTTGATTAATATTGTTAGGATGAATGATTACTTGCCAAGTTTCTTCTTGAAATTCCATACTTACATTTATATCAGCGGGATCATCGGACAGAATTTGAATAGCAGTTACTAATTTTCTTATCTTATAATAAGAGCCATTTTCCATATCTATTTTGATTAACCCAGTCGATTCTTTAAGTTCTTCTCTCAACAATGAAGTTAAAAAAGTTACCGCTTCCATCATGATTCTTTCCTCCCCAAACGATATAAAGGCTTAACACATATCATCTATTAGTATTTCCATTATTTATCTCTATCTTCATTATGCTGGAATATAAATAATAATGGTATCACCTGGTCTTCTCATTCTTCTACTTAACCAAAACATAGATTAGGAATCTATTCCTAATTTCAATCTTATTAGGCTTCTACAATAGGGCTCATAGTTCTAGGTAACGGTTTATAGAGACATACAAAAGACCCGAATCTAGCTCGGGCCTTTTGTATGTTCGAAAATGAGGTTATTTTTTATTTGCTTGACGTCCACTTTTTTTCTGGCTTTGTGAACTTGTGTTTCCGATTTGATATTCGCTGCCCAATTCAACATCATTTCTTTTATCATGTTTTTCGATTTGCTCTCTCGTTTGATTGCTATGTTGCAGACCTCGTTTAGACATTGCTTATTTCATCTCGCTTTCAAATAATATCGTTTTTAATATGCTCAAGTATGAGAAAGAAATTCACAACAAACATAATTAATGACAATCTGTGTAAGCAACTTTAAAAACGCAGGAAATCAATGGCTTTAAATTAGGTTGGTAGAGGGTGGGATTGTTAAATTTAGTGTCAAACTAATATAAAGGGGAAGTTGACGGATACTAACTATTAAATCTCTTTATCAACTAAGTAAAGTGGGAGAAAATAATGAGTATTGAAATGAAAAAAGAGCATCTCATCCAGTACGGGT